>JBCCFC010000314.1:0-11329 GCA_039029935.1 Chloroflexota bacterium | reverse complement strand
TTTATCGGTGACGGTATCAATGACTCGATTGCCATGAAAAAGGCCGAAGTATCTATCTCTTTGAGCGGCGCATCGACTGTTGCCACAGATACAGCGGGTATTATCTTGATGGATGGCACATTGAAACAACTTGTTCCGCTTTTAGAAATCGGCCAAAAATTTAAGAACACAACCCAACGTGGCATTGCCATCAGTGTATTGCCTGGATTTGCCTGTGTCTATGGCGTCTTTTTTCTCGGCTGGGGGTTGCCCATTGCCCTCGGACTCTTCCAAGCCAACGTCGCCGCTGGTTTGATCAACTCAATGCTGCCGTTGTTTGAGTATCAGCTTAAAAAAGAGAAAATTCTGCCTTGGCAACGTTCTTTGACCGTATTTAACCAAGAAATACCGACCCGTCCGTGAGCGTTGTGATGCCTGCTCAAGTTGACAAATCACCAAATTGCATTGTAATATCGTATTCATTCTATCGAAGACGAAACAAAACTTTCTGCTAGTTTTGATGACATGTATAAATGCTTTGTATTAAATATCTACTACGATAGAAATAAACCATTATTTTGAAGGAGAAAATATGAAACAAACACGTTGGTCTTTTATACTCATTTTGGCGTTGTTAATGGCGGCCTGTGCTGCCCCGGCGGTTGCACCTTCCGGTGGAGACGCCAGTGGTAGCGAGGCTGCTGCTGATAGTGGCGAAGATGCTGCCACCGACGACGCGGGCATGGTGACATTTGTAAGCTGGGGCGGTGCGTATCAAGAGGCACAGACAAACGCTTATCTCAATGATTTTGTGGCTGAAACAGGCATCGAAGTTGTACAGGATGGACCCATTGACTATGCCAAGGTCATTGCAATGGTTGAGGCGGGTCAGGTCACGTGGGATGTTGTCGATATCGCCAATGACTTTGGCGTTGGCAGTTCTGAGCAATATTTTGAGCCACTGGATTACTCAATCATTCCAAAAGATCAAATTATTCCGGGGATGGCAAATGAATATCGTGTTGGCAGTATCATTTACGCTACTGTAATTGGCTACAACACCGACGAGTTTGGTGATGCTGGGCCACAGAGTTGGGCAGACTTCTACAATCCAGAGGCATTCCCTGGCACTCGCTCGATTCCAAATACGGCCAGCTTTTATGTTTTTGAAACGGCACTGATTGCCGACGGTGTTGACCCAGCCGAACTGTATCCACTGGATATTGAGCGCGCACTTGCTGTGCTGGACCGCATCAAAGATGATGTTATCTTCTGGAAAACAGGGTCACAATCTGCACAGCATTTAGCCGATGAGGAAGCCGTCCTGGGTATGCTCTGGAATGGTCGTATCCAGACCGCCATTGATGAAGGCGCACCACTCGCAATCGAATGGAATGAGCATATCATCTTGCCCGACTATTATGCAGTACCCAAAGGCGCACCCAACAAGGATGCCGCCATGCAGCTAATTGCCTACATGGTTTCGGCTGAACACAACCACAAGATTGCCGACTTCATTTCCTATGCACCTGTCAATGTCGAAACATTTGATAAGGTGAATGAAGACATGGCACCATTGCTGCCAACCTATGGTGACCGTCCTTCTCTGGGATTCCAGGTAGACGATGCATGGTGGGATGAGAACCGTGATGCTACGTTGGAAGCGTATAATGCTTGGAAGTTAGAATAGTATCAGATAGAACGTAACCATTATTCTGAAGGAGAATATGATGAAATTAACACGTTGGTCGTTGACGATCATTTTGGCCTTAGTGCTTGCAGCCTGTGCGCCACCACCGGGACCACCAAGTAGCGGTGATGCGGCTGATACCAGCAGTGAAGCCAGCAGCGAAGAAGCTGCCACAGATGATGCGGCTGCTGATGCGGGCATGGTGGCATTTACAAGCTGGGGCGGAGCCTATCAAGAAGCCCAGACAAACGCCTATCTCAATGACTTTGCCAGTGAAACAGGCATTGAGGTTGTGCAGGATGGTCCAACCGACTATGCCAAGATCGTTGCAATGGTCGAGGCCGGTCAGGTGACATGGGATGTGGTCGATATTGAGAATGACTTTGCCATTGGCAGCACTGAACAATATTTTGAGCCACTGGATTACTCCATCATTCCAAAAGATGAGATTCTGCCTGGACTCGCCAATGAGTACCGTGTTGGTAGCATCCTATACGCCACCGTCATTGGCTACAACACCGATGAATTTGGCGATGCTGGACCACAGGGCTGGGCCGACTTCTTTGACCCAGAGGGATTCCCTGGCACACGTTCATTGCCAAACCGCGCCAGCCGCTACATCTTTGAGGTGGCATTGGTTGCGGATGGTGTTGACCCAGCAGAGCTCTATCCACTGGATGTAGAACGTGCTATTGCAGTTCTCGACCGTGTAAAAGATGACGCCATCTTCTGGGAAACAGGCTCACAGTCTGCACAGCAATTGGCTGATGGCGAAGCAAGCATGGGTATGATTTGGAACGGACGTATCCAGACCGCCATTGACGAAGGCGCACCACTGGCAATCGAATGGAATCAGCATGTGGCTTTGCCTGACTTTTATGCTGTGCCCAAAGGCGCACCTAATAAGGATGCCGCCATGCAGTTGATCGCTTACATGGTTTCTGCTGAACATAACCACAAGATTGCTGACTTCATCTCTTATGCACCTGTCAACGTCGAAACTTTTGACAAGGTAAATGCGGACATGGCTCCATTGCTGCCAACGTATGAAGATCGCCCTTCACAGGGATTCATTGTTGACGACGCGTGGTGGGATGAGAACCGCGACGCCATGTTGGAAGCGTATAACGCTTGGATGTTACAATAGTATTTGGTGGGTCAGTGTTCGGTGAGTCGGTAGGTCAGTAGGTCGGTTCGATAGGTCGGTAGCTCAGTAACCGATTACCGACCTACTCACCTACTGATCTACCGACCTACTGAATACCGCCCCACCGCTCCACAAAACCGACGGATTACGTATGACAAGTATCACAGAGACTGCACCGATCACCAAACGCTCACTGCCCTTTAACCAGTGGACGTGGCTGATTGTCCCACCGCTACTATTCCTCGCCATCTTCTTCATCTTTCCACTCTACGACATTCTGATGCGCAGCATCACCGATCCAGCCTTTGGCTTTGGCAATTTTGTCGAATTCTATGAGTCTCCGGTCTTTTTCCGCGTACTCATGAACACACTGCGCATGTCCTTTCTGGTCATGTTTTTCTGCCTGCTGATTGGCTATCCATATGCCTATGTCATGAATGCATCGCCACCACGCATCGCGGCATTGCTACTGATTGCTGTGCTGATTCCATTCTGGTCGTCGATCCTCGTGCGCACCTATGCATGGACCGTGATTCTGCAAAAGACAGGGCTGGTCAACTCACTGCTGGTGGGCATCGGGCTGGTCGAAGAACCGCTCAAGCTGTTCCGCAATCAATTTGGTGTGGTTACGGGCATGACCCACATTCTGCTACCATTTATGGTCCTGCCAGCCTATGCCGTGATGCAACGCATTGACGACGATTTGGTCACCGCTGCCGAAAGCTTAGGGGCTGCACCCTTCCGCGCTTTCCGAGAGGTATTTCTGCCACTCAGCTTGCCCGGTGTCTATGCGGGTTCACTGCTGGTCTTCATCGTCGCCTTGGGCTACTACATCACACCTGCCCTGCTCGGTGGACCGAGAGACATGATGATGGGGGCGATGGTGGTTGAGCAAGTCCAGCAAGTGCTTGACTGGGGCATGGGTAGCACCTTGGCCGTTGTGCTACTGGTGGCAACGCTGGTGATCTTGGCCGTTGTCGGTCGCGTCGTCAACATCAACGAAGTACTGGTTGGGGAGGCTGAGGAATGAACCGCATCAATTTGCCTCTGCGCATTTTTAGCGTACTCGCTGTCATCTTTTTGATTCTACCCACACTCATCATCATCCCCATGTCCTTTTCATCGGGACGCACACTCAAATTCCCACCGCCAGGCTACTCACTGCGCTGGTACGAAAATCTCTTCACCTCACCGATCTGGACAGACTCGGCGGTGTCTAGCCTGCAAGTCGCCATTTTTACGGTGATTGTGGCAACCGTGCTAGGGACCATCGCCGCACTTGGATTGACACGCAGCCAGTTCACTGGCAAAAATCTCATCCAAACCATCATCCTGTCACCGCTGATTATTCCGCTGGTGATTGTGGCGGTCGGTATGTTCTCTGTCTTTGTCCGTTGGCGCATTGCAGGCTCAATCTTGGCCTTGGTCGCCGCACACACTGTTCTTGCGATACCCTTTGTCGTTATCAACGTGATGGCAAGTCTACGCACACTAGATCGCAATCTGGAATTGGCATCGGCCAATCTGGGCGCAGGACCACTACGTACATTCTGGTATATCACGCTCCCACTCATTTCACCAGGCGCACTGGCAGGCGCACTCTTCGCCTTCATCACCTCGTGGGACGAGATCGTCATCGCCATCTTCCTGACCAGCCCGACCTTGCGTACATTGCCTGTTGTGATGTGGACGCAAGTGCGCACCGAAGTTGATCCAACCATTGCCGCCGCTGCCACACTGCTGACCCTCGTCACTGTGATACTCTTTACCATCTCATCTCTGTTACGCTTGAGAGGAAGTCAAGCTGGAGGAAATTAAGTTAAGTAGGACTTACGTAGTGAGCGGAGAGCGCATTCTCTAATGCGACTCCGGCACTAGAGAGTGCCTTGCTCCGCGAGCAAAAGTCCTATTAAGGAAAATTAAGCTGAATGAGCGATACATCTACACTGGCACCAGCACCAGTCAATCTACAAAATTTATCCAAACACTATGGGGCAATCAAAGCGGCGGATGATGTCAATCTTGATATTCGTGGTGGTGAATTTATGACACTGCTCGGCCCCAGTGGGTCGGGTAAGACCACCACACTTAAAATGGTGGCGGGTTTTATCGAGCCAACCATGGGCGAAATCATGATCGATGATAAACCTGTGACCGAGCCACCGCATAAGCGCGACATTGGTATGGTCTTCCAAAATTACGCGCTTTTTCCACACATGACAGCGGCGCAGAACGTCGGCTTTCCCCTCAAGATGCGTGGTGTGTCACGCAAGGAGCAACGAGAACGTGTTGAACGTGTACTGACACTGGTAGGATTGGCCGACCGTAGCAAGCAGTATCCAAGGCAACTATCGGGTGGGCAGCAACAACGTGTTGCGCTGGCACGTGCCTTGGTCTTTGAACCGCGCGTGGTCCTCATGGATGAGCCGCTGGGTGCGTTGGACAAAAAACTGCGTGAGTTTCTCCAGCTTGAAATCCGCCGCATCCAACAGGATTTGGGCATCACCATGATCTATGTAACCCATGATCAGGAAGAGGCCTTGGTCATGAGCGACCGCATCGCCGTCTTCAATCACGGGCAGATCGTGCAGGTCGGCAGTGGCGAAGACCTCTATGAGCGTCCCGCCTCGCGCTTTGTGGCCGATTTTATTGGTGAGTCCAATATCTTTGCGGGTCAACTCCGCCAAGATGGCGAACAGACCATTTTCCAGAGCAATGTTGGCAACTTTATCGTGCCAGGGACAACATTGTCAACGGGTACACCGCTCTCATTGGTGGTACGCCCCGAACGGATGCATATTTACGCAGTTGGCACCGACGTCAACGACGCTAACGCACTAAGCGCAACTGTCAAAGACATCATCTATCTTGGCAGCGAGCGTAAATATGAGCT
Source organism: Chloroflexota bacterium (assembly GCA_039029935.1). GTDB lineage: Bacteria > Chloroflexota > Anaerolineae > Caldilineales > Caldilineaceae. The sequence goes on along the minus strand of JBCCFC010000314.1, from coordinate 5,620 downwards.
TGAGTTAGGCGATGGCACGATGGTGATCGCACGGCATCCGGTGGGCTATGCCAATACACCCAGCATTGGTGAAACAGTGACCGCTTCTTGGGCGGTTGAACACGGTGTTGTTGTGTCCAACGAATAGATACTGGACTTCGCAATAGTGCATACTGGCGGGAACAGTCATGGCTCGATGTTCGTTTGAGAACCGTACAACAGGCTCTTCAATATGATGATTTCGTGGACGTTCTGAGCGTGATACAGTCATTTCTGAGGATTGTTTTCTCAAACGAACACAGGCGAAGCGATGGACATATTTTCTAAAACGATAACGATTTTTTTCTCAAAAAAACAGTCAAGGCTTATTGATGTTCTACATCATAACCCTCAACTCTTGCCCCAGCCCCAACAAACATCCACACGCAGCAGTTCACTCTTTGGTGACGGGCTACAAAATCAGACAATTCGGTCTTTTTCTCCACAGGAAGAGGACACCGGGATCAGCGATGCCGAAAAAGAAGTGAATCGCTATATGCTGCTCTCACTCGGCTCGCTAGGGCTAACCATTGCCGGCGCGTTGATCTATACACCGCTTACGCTCTTAGCCATACCAGCACTTATCTATATATTCATTCCCTGGTTTAAAGACGCATACCATACAGTTGTGCATGATAAACAGTTGCGCATGTCTGTAGTCGATATCGTATTGGTCACAGGGCTATTGGCATCAGGTATGATTTTTTCCAGCGCATTGATGGTGACATATATCGCGCTGAGTAAAAAATTCCTGCTCAGTGCCGAAGATAGCTCTCTGGAAAAGATGGTCAATATTTTTGGCAATCAGCCCCGAACTGTGTACATCCTCAAAGATGGGGTTGAGGTGTCGATTCCTATCGAGGATTTAGAGGAAGGGGAGCGCATTGTCGTTCACGCTGGCGAGACCATCGCTGTTGATGGTGTCATCGTGGAAGGATATGCCAGCATTGACCAACGAATTCTCACAGGCGAATCTCAACCAGCGGAAAAGGGGCCTGGCGATCAGGTGTTTGCCCTCACCATTGTGTTGTCTGGCGAGATTCAGATTCAAGTCACACAAGCGGGAGAACTTACAGTCGCTGCACAGATCGGCGACATCTTGAATAACACCGCCGATTACCGCCGTTCTCTGCAATGGGAGTGGCTGGCGTTTCTTGACAAAATTGCCGCAACGACCCTCGCGGCGGGGGTATTGTCGTTGCCTTTTTTTGGCCTATCAGGTGCGTTGGCGATGATGTACGCGGTGAGCTTCCCCTATGGTATGCGTGTATTTGCCCCCGTCAACCTGCTCAACTTCCTCAATCTGGCCTCTCAAAACAGCATCCTACTGAAGGATGGTCGCTCGTTAGAGTTACTCAGCCAAGTGGATACCGTTGTGTTTGACAAGACAGGGACATTGACCGAGGAACAACCGCATGTGGGCAGCGTCCACCCGCTGGGCGATTATGATGAGGACCAACTGCTGGTCTATGCTGCCGCTGCTGAACATAAGCAAACCCATCCAATTGCCAACGCAATCCGTCAAGAAGCGGCCAATCGGAACCTTGTCCTCCCTGATATTCAGGAGACCAGCTATAAAATTGGGTATGGTCTTCAGGTGCAAGTCGAGCAAAAAATGGTCCATGTTGGCAGCATTCGTTTTATGCAGCTTCAGGAATTGACGATTCCATGTGCGGTTGAGCGCATTCAAAACGAGAGCCATGAACATGGGCACTCGCTGATATGCGTTGCTATTGATGAGGCAGTTGTTGGCGTGATCGAGTTGCGCCCCACTGTCCGTCCCGAAGCCAAAGAGATGGTCAGGCTTCTGCAACAACGGGGCAAATCACTCTACATTATTTCTGGTGATCATGAACAGCCCACCAAACAACTGGCGACATCGCTCAGTATCAAAAATTATTTTGCGGAAACACTGCCCGAAAATAAAGCGGAGCTGATTGCCGCACTCCAAGCTGAGGGGAAAACAGTCTGTTTTATTGGTGATGGCATTAACGACTCGATTGCCCTCAAAAAAGCCAACATCTCGATTTCGCTGCGTGGTGCGTCCTCTGTGGCAACGGACACGGCGCAGATTATCCTCATGGACGAGAGTCTACAGCAACTCGACAGTCTCTTTGGCATCGCTGATTCTTTTGACCGCACAATGGGTAGTGGGTTGCGACTGATGGTAACACCCAACGCGCTGGGGGCAATGGGCGTCATCCTCTTTGGATTTGGCTTTCTGCCTGTCTCCATTTTATACTATCTTGGTGTGGCCGCTTCATTAGGCTACGCAACGTTTTCCATTCAAAGAGAGCAACGACAAATTTCCAATAATCGGATTATTTAACATTGATGGCTCAAACGACTATAGGCAGGGTAGATGACTATCTTTACAAAAATCGTAACAACGCTCTTGAAAAGACGGAAACCCAAACTTGTTCACATTTTATGTGATACGCGTGAAGTCCCGTCTATTCCTCAACATGCACAAAAACGGGGGAGTGCTGTGTTTAATGAGGGGGTAGGACATAATATGCGCTCATTTTTACCCCAAGAAGAATCAATGGGTATTAGTGATGTAGAGCAGGAAGTGAACCAATATCTGGGTCTTTCACTTGGGTCGCTCGGTTTCACCATTGCTGGGGCATTGTTCTATGCACCATTAACACTCGTTGCACTCCCTGCACTCATCTATGTATATATCCCTTGGTTCAAGGATGCCTGCCATTCACTTGTGTATGAAAAACGTCTGCGTATGATTGTCGTTGATGCAGTGTTAGTTACAGGCTTATTGGCCGCTGGCATGTTCGTTTCTGCTGCAGTTCTGGCTTCATGGATATCGTTGAGCAAAAAGCTACTACTCAAAGTGGAAGATCAGTCGCTAGAAAAAATACTCAATATATTTGGTGAGCAGCCACGCTCTGTGTATATTCTGAAAGATACTGTTGAAATTGAAATCCCTGTTGAAGATTTAGCTGAAGGTGACAGGATTGTCGTTCATGCAGGTGAGACGATTGCTGTAGATGGTACAATTGTAGAGGGACATGCTACCATAGACCAGAGAGTTCTCACGGGCGAGTCTCAGCCTGCCGAAAAAGGCCCCGGGGATCAGGTGTTTGCCCTCACGATTGTGTTATCCGGAAAAATTCAGATTGAAACGGCGCAGATGGGACAGCTAACTGTTGCAGCACAAATCGGCGATATTTTAAATCATACCGCAGACTACCGGCGGTCTCTACAATGGCAGTGGCTAGAATTCGTTGATAAAATGGCACTCCCAACCTTACTAGCAGGTGCTCTGACCCTGCCCTTTGTAGGAGCCGCAGGTGCGTTGGGCATCATGTACTCGGTCAGCTTTCCCTATTGTATGCGTGTCTTTGCGCCCGTTACATTGTTAAATTTCCTTAACTTGGCCTCGCGAAACAGCGTTCTCATCAAAGATGGCCGCTCATTAGAACTGTTAAGCCAAGTGGACACCGTTGTTTTTGATAAGACAGGTACGTTGACAGAAGAGCAGCCACATGTTGGTAAAGTCTATGCCCTTGGCCGTTATGATGAGGATAACGTTCTCAAGTATGCTGCTGCTGCCGAGCATAAACAAACGCATCCCATTGCCAAAGCCATTCGCCAAGAAGCCGCCAATCGCAGTCTTGATTTGCCTGCCATCGAAGAGAGTGCCTATAAAATTGGATATGGTCTTCAGGTAAAAATTGAGCAAAAATTGATCCGCGTGGGCAGCACCCGTTTTATGCAATTAGAAGGTCTCACGTTACCGATTGAGGTTGAACAAATCCAAAACAACAGCCACGAGTATGGATATTCTCTCATCTGTGTTGCTATTGATGAGCAAGTCGTTGGGCTCATTGAACTCCATCCCACTGTTCGACCCGAAGCAAAAGAAATTGTCACCTGTCTGCAAAAACGCGGTAAAGCAATCTATATCATTTCAGGTGATCACGAAAAACCGACTAGACAACTGGCGACATCTCTGGGTATTGAGCATTATTTTGCCGAGACACTGCCCGAACATAAAGCGGATTTGATTGCCCAATTACAAGCGGAGGGCAAAGTTGTCTGCTTTATCGGTGATGGTATCAATGACTCAATTGCCCTGAAAAAAGCCAATATCTCGATTTCCCTCAGCGGTGCATCGTCAGTAGCAACGGATACAGCGCAAATCATTTTAATGGACGAGAGTCTGCAACAGCTTGATACATTATTTAGTATGGCAGACTCTTTCGATAAGACAATGGATGGTGGTCTACAAATTATGGTTGTCCCCAATGCGCTTGGCGTATTAGGTGTCTTCTTTTTAGGCTTCGGGTTTCTCTCTGCCGCTATTTTATACTATGTAGGCGTCGTACTATCGTTAAGCTACACAACATATGCCATTAGAGATGAACAACGGCTAATTTCAGACAGGCTTAGAGCTAATCAAGCCCGGCAACCGCTGCTGTGACATCGCCGCTGAACTCAACGAGATTTACGCCAAATATGACCTGCTTCAATACCGCACCTTTGGCTACGGCCATTCGTTTGGCACACTCTCACACTACTATGGCCGTGAAGCGGGGCTGGAGCTACGGGAAGACATCGAGACTGTCCTCGAACCCAACATGGTTGTCTCGATGGAGCCGATGATCATGTTGCCCGAAGGAATGCCGGGGGCTGGCGGCTATCGTGAGCATGATATTCTGGTCGTCAAAGAAGATGGGGCTGATAACATTACAGGGTTCCCATTTGGACCAGAGCATAATATTGTGAAGAAATAAGGCGATGCAGTGTAGCACAGGCTCCCCAGCCTGTGTTTCAATTTGGGCAGGATGCCTGAATTACGTATACTGTTCTCTCCTGCTGCTTGGGAATGGCAATTAAATAACGTACCCATTTAGATTAGGCTAATCCACAAAATAAATTACCCACAAACTCGCGGAGTTAGGCGGGGGTACCCTCTGGGTCCTACTGCCGGCTCTCCCGTGTGCAACCCGCAATAGAGATTGCTAACTCCGCTATTCAACGGGTAATTTATTTTGTGGAATGGCCTTAGAGCCGCATGGGGCGTGCTCACTGAACGTGTGTAAGTTAAATAATCGCTATTCCTTAACCGCACAGGTCGCAAAACTTGTGCCAACCTCAAACTGGAAAATCCGGCGGAAGTGGCATGGCTGGGACAGGATGCTCCTTCGCCTTCTCTGGGCTACGATGCAAATGACCCAAGCGTCCATCCTCTGGTCCCGGCTCATATACCCAGAACAGCTCAAAGTCCTCATCCCCATACACTTCCAGAATGTCATGTTCATCACCGGCCTGGATACAGACAATGTCCCGTGCTTGCACATAATATTCCTTGCCGCCGTTCAGAATCTTCGCTTTACCGCGCGAAACCAAATACAGTTCATTGAAATCGTGATAGTGGAGATCGTGCCATCCCCCATCTTTTGACATGCGAAAATAGCCTGCGGTTGGTGTATGACACCAGGCTGGCTTGTTATCTGGCTTGAGCGCGCCCTGCTTTCCATAAATAACTGTCATCGTGAATCTCCTTTTAACGTGATGGTAGGGTCGCTGATTTTGGGATCACGGATTAGCGTCGAGGCCAATCCGCGATCCCGAAATCAGC
>JBCCFC010000313.1:0-11416 GCA_039029935.1 Chloroflexota bacterium | reverse complement strand
CCCTTGCGGTCGCCCTCTCTGTACACATGGGCGACCGCAAGGGTACGCCCCTACGAGCCATGCAATGACAAAGAACCAAATTTTCCCTATGATAAAAATAATTTCAAAAATAAAATTTATCGCCGATAATATTTATCGTCGCTGAATGCCGTTTAAAAATAAAGCCAATACATGCTCAACAACGGCATCATCAAGCGTAAAATTGTGTAAAATAACCTGATTGGCTACAAAGTCATTCATCATGCCAAACAAACTGCTGGCTGTCAACTGCGGATCAAAGGGAGCTAATTCACCTGTTGCAATCCCGCTTTGGAGTAAGTCGATAATGGGTTGCATCGTCGTCTGGCGGTGTTCAATCAACAATTTACGGATGTCATCTTGCTGTTCGGGCTGTTGTTCGAGTGTTACGCAACCAGATTGCATCGGGCTGGCTGTCGCTGGCATCTCACTCGCCATCGAGCGCCCACTCAGCAACATCAAGAATAGTGGAAACCGCTGATTTAACAGAGCAAAGTAGGTGTTGATCACCGAGCGCAGACAGGTCTCAATCGTATCACCCTGTGCCACAGCACCAACAATCTCTTGCTGGACAATCTCCATATCGCGCTTAATTACGCTAAAATAGATCGATTTTTTATCCTGAAAATAATGATAAAGGGTACTCTTTGCCACACCGCTCCGTCGAGAAAGCTCACGCATGGATAAACCCGCATAGCCTTCTTCGATGATTAGATTATACGCTGCATCCAAAATGATCTGTCGGGGATGTTCGGTTTGTGTTGATTTTTTGCCAATTCGTCGCTGCGGCGTTGGTTCTTCGACAGAGAGAGCCGAAGAGAGAGAATTTGTCTCATCAAGAATATCAGATTGTCCTTCATTGTGTTGATATTGTGTGTTGGTACACTGTATTTCAGCAGATTTTGTGGCATCATCAACGACACCGAAATAATTTTTTGTAGATTGCGTATTTAATTCTTGATCGCTCTCTCTGGTTCCCCTGAGTGCTAATTTTATTTCTGCGCAGTTTACATTCGTTTCCGCAAGCATATACTATGTATCCGTTCTGATAATCTATCTATATCCAATGATACCCGTTCAACTGTGTTCATGGTAGTTTGACAAATTCCAGTAAAATCACTGATAATATAGCAATAGCTCGACCGACCGGTCGGTCGAATCATTGATGACTCGATTGTACAGGGAAGATCATTTTTTTGTCAAGAATGTGATTGCGTTTTATTATTCTAACTATCTTGCATGGATGATTTCATTTGATGTGCAAACATGACTGGTGAATTCTCATGGACAACAGCGTGAGACCCGGTTTGCCAGCCATGTCAATACGCTAGTATTTATTCCATACTTAATTTACGGGCAATTTTTGGAGCTTTTTATTGTGAAAATATTTTATCGGGCAAAATTAGCTAGTTTTGCGATGATAGTATGTCTGCTCGCACTGATAGTTGCGGGCGGTGTGTTTGGTGGGACTCACCTCACGGGTGGCACAGAATCTGCGTATGCGGCCCATCCTGAAAATGTATCTCAAGCAGGGCCTGTGCCAGAAGGGATTCTTGCCGTTGTTGGGGCGGATGGTGGTGTGCTATATGACGCACCCAACGGCAGCATTATCGAAAACTTGGGTACTGGTGAGACATTGACTGCGGTTGGTCGCTCGGCCAATAATCAGTGGGTGGTCATCTACACAGACACCGATACGGCGGGCTGGGTGGATGTGAGCCAGTTGGTCATGTTTGGGTTGACGAGCCTGCCAGTGATGATGGATGCTGATATCGAGCCACCTGCGCGTGATGTCGCGCCAGCGAATGACACAGCTCGCACCGAATCGAGTAGGACCCGCGCCAATACCGCTGCAACAAATACACCGGAATCGACGCCAACATCTGCACCGACTGATACACCGACGCCTACATCGCCGCCAACCAATACGCCGACACCCACGAACTCGCCTACGCCCACCATGCCACCGACACTTACACCAACCAATACGCTTGTACCTGGGCAGCAGTCAACACTCTTGGCCGTTGTTGGCGGACGGGGTGCCAATTTGTGGACGCAGCCCAATGGCAATGTGCTACAAAATTTCACAACAGGCACTGCCTTTACAATCACAGGGCGGTCGTCGGATAATACGTGGCTTTATGGGCGCACGGGTAAAACATCTACTGGATGGATTCAGGCATCAGAGGTCGTTGCCTTTAACATCAGCAGCCTGCCCATTTTGCAACAAGTGGCACAGCCACAAGCGGTTGCTCAACAGGCCGCTGTTGGTGGCAGTGTGAGCAACGCGTCGTCTGCATCCAGTGCATCCGCCAGTTCATCGGCATCACAGCAGATTATTTTGCGCCCAACGCCTATTCCAGCCCCGATAACAACACAGTCTACAGCCCGCACAACGGCGAGTACGGGTGGTACTACAGGGTATTTTGCAACCGTTAGCCTCCCTGAAGGGAATGGCCGGCTCAATGTCCGCCAAACGCCAGGTGCAGGAACGCTGATTATTGGTAAAGCACTGCATGGCGAGCAGTACTCTGTGTTGGGGCGAAGTGCGAATAATGCATGGGTTCAAGTCTCATTGCCAGACACGTATGCCCCCTATACAGAGGGATGGGTATCGTTGCTCTTTATCTCAATGCCCGTTGATGTCACCACACTGCCAGTGCGTGATAGCAGTGCCACCAGTAGCACCACCCGTAGCGGGGTCGCTGTCTTTGGTGGCAGCAGCCGCACCACAGCGACACAGGCAACTTATCCCGCACAGGCTCCAGCTCCAGCATACAACAGCCAGCCAGCCTATAGCCAACCCGTTTACAACCCACCTGCGCCTGCATCTGCTCCAGCCTATAGCGCACCAGCGGCTAGCAGCCCTGTTGTTGCCAGTACAGGACCAACGGGACTGAACGGCAAGCTCGTGATTCAGAAAATCTGGGGTGGTGAAATCTATGTCTACAACCTCAATACGGGTAACTTGCGACTATTGACCACTGGCTATGACCCAGATATCAGTCCTGACGGAACCAAGGTTGCCTTTGCCCGTGAGGGACCGCAAAAGGGAATCTATACCATCAACATTGACGGTTCAAATGAACGCCGCATTTTTGGTGAACGCGAAAAGATGCGTTCTCCCAAATGGAGTCCGGATGGCAAATGGATTGTCTTTACACAACATGCAGGCAACTGGGACTGTCGCGATGCGGGCTTCCATATCTGTCTGCCCAACTTGCCTTGGTTCGAGCATCTGCCGTTGATCAAGAAACCCAACTGGGATATCGCTCGTGTTGATCCAAATGGCGAAAATTACCGAGATATCCCCGCCATGAACAGCGCATTGGCACCGGACTGGAGCAACGCAGGCATTGTCTATCAATCATCAGCGGGGATTCAAATCACTGATGATGTGTATCAGCCTATCTACGATGATGACATGAATGAGATTGACCCCAACAACTTGGTCATCTTTGAACATTATTACATGGACCCAGATTGGCAATCCAACGGTGGACGCATTGTTTTCCAGAGTCGTGAGGGCGACCACTGGGAAATCTTTGGCGTCAATCCCGATGGCGGTGGCTTGGCGGCATTGACACGACCCGTCACGACGTTAGTGGATAAACTGCCACACAATGTATCGCCTGCTTGGAGTCCAGATAACCAGATGGTGGTCTATATCAGCAACCGTGATAGTCGCAATGACACTGGCGATTGGGGTGTCTGGGTGATGAATGGCGATGGTAGCAACCAGCGACGACTACCGATTAATTTGGACATCACCTATGACTATGTGATTGAGCAGATGGTGAGTTGGGGACCGTAATCATGTTAACACCGCAGAGTGCGCAGAGTAAGCAGATGTGATACGGAGAAAGAACACAAAGCCGGGTTTTGACAAAACTCGGCTTTTGTTTATTATCATATCATCGGGCTAATCCATATAATACTACAACGGATTTGGGCTGGGGAACGGATTTCTTTCGTAACAGATGCGACAACCCAAGTTCAACGGGAATTCCTGAGTTAGATTGTGTCTCGTAGGTCATCGCTATTAGCGTAACACTTTGGGATACTCCTAAATTTGTGAATAGCCAGAATCCGTTCCTTACCCAAATCCGCTGTAGTATTTTATAGGCTTATTTCTTACACAAGGATAAATGATGAAACACAAACTAACAATATACTGTCTAACCACCATCCTCCTACTCGGTGTGTTAAGCGGCTGTGGACGCCGCGAAACTGAGGTTATTCCACCCGATGCGACGCCCATTGCCATCAACTATATCACGTTCAATGCATCGGGTGAGGCTGAGGACGCCGCGATTGAAAAGTTCGAGGAAACCAATCCACATCTTGAATTTGATACCTCAACCTACAATCAATTGCCCATCTCGTATATTCGCTCCGAAAACCCACCCGACATCATGTTGATGATTCCAAGCTATTTTCTGGATGAAGTGGTGGCCGAAGGTGTGCTCACCGACCTGACCGAAGTATGGCAGGAAACAGGGTTGACCGATACGATGCCACCGGGGGTGCAGGCGTTGAGTACATACGACGGTAAACAGTATCTGTTGCCCATTGGTGTTGGCTGGACTGGTATCTATTACAACCGTGAGATTTTCGATCAATTTGGCTTTGAACCGCCAAGTACGTGGGATGAACTCATGATCATTGCAGACACCTTGCTCAGTAATGGCATCACGCCCTTTGCACTGGCGGGTGATAGTGGCTGGCACGTATCGATCTGGTTTGACTATCTCAACCTGCGCATGAATGGACCGGAATTCCGTCGTGCGTTGATAAGCGGCGAGATTGATTTTGAAGACAGTCGTGTGACCGATGTGTTGGAGATGTTTCAGTTCTTGCTCCTCAGCGGCTATTTTCTCGATAATGCGGTAAATATGAGTGAGAATGATGCCGTATCAAGTGTGATTCGTGGTGACAATGGGCAGTTGGCGACAAACAAAGCCGTGATGATGCTGGGCGCACCCGACAGCGATTTCCCGCAGAAGTTCCGTGATGAACTTGACTTCTTCCGTTTCCCGATCATTGACCCGACCTTGCCTGTGGGTGAAATTGCCACCTCCTTTGGCTATATGATACCAAGTAATGCGCCCAATCGTATCGAAGTATTGCGTTATCTTGCCTTTCTCGGCAGTGATGAGATCAAAACCGTCTTTACCCAAGAGGCCAATGTGAGCAATGATTTTGTCCCCGCCAATCCGGATATGTCCATCATCGACGAAGACATCGCATTGGGATTGGACATCATTCAATCAGCGGATGATGTCAGTAGCTCTCTCTTCTTTAGCATTCCCTTCCAGAACCAAGGAACGGTTTCTCGCAACTATTCGTCATACTTGCGCAACGTTCAGCGTGGTGAGCCCGGGGATATTCTGGAGTTTCAGGCGACGTTGGATAGAGCGTATAATGGACGGTAGATCGGTATTCGGTAGATCGGTATTCGGTAGATCGGTATTCGGTAGGTCGGTGCGTCGGTATCCGGTGTGTCAGTATTCGGTACTGACCTACCGACCACTGATCTACTGACCTACTGACCCACTGACCTGCTGACTTACTTTGTATAGAACATAACAGTAAAACTTATGCTTGCAATTCTTGGCTTTTTTATTTTTATCATTCTATTACTCCTGACCCCGCTACTGGTTCTCAAACGCTTCATCGTCTATGATGATATGCGGCAACCTGTCTATTTTATGGGTAAGTTGGACCGTTTTGTGCGTCCTAGCGTCAAGAGTCAATTGCCCAAATGGTGGGTATCATTTATTACGGGACCCTTCTCTGCGGCCAATATGGATAGGACGATTCGTCGCCCATCGCTGCATCTACGCTTTATTGAAAAGACGGGACCGCCCTATGTCACCGCCAGAAAGAAACTGTCCATGGAAGTGAATGGGCTGGACGTCGCGGGGACGAAGATCGGTTATTTTGTTTATTTTGATGTTGAATACGCACCCCATGAAACCTTTGATCAATTTCCAGACGAGACGTTAGCAGTGCTTGCCTTGGATGATCGTGAACGCTTGAAACGAATCCAGATCATTACGGCAGAGGTCTTTGAAGATGTACTCAATCCAGTGATTGAACGCAGTGGGTTGGCGAACAATCCAGAAGCACTGACGTCAACACAGTTGAGCAACAAACTTGATATCTTGACACCAACCTCGATTGAGTTTGAACAGATTTTGCCAGAGCTGGAAATCCAACTGGAAGAACGACTGAAACGTATTGGCTTTCTCTTTTTGACCGAAGCGGAAGCGATGGAAAACTTATTGCCGGAGGACTCCGAAATTGCCAAACTGTGGGTTGAGCTAGGACTAGGCAAAGAGCCAGAAACTTTCCTGCCATTGCGTGTGGAGCTATGGCCGATTATCAAACGCTTGATTCTTGTTGAGCCAGCGGTAAAAAAGCAGTTGCCCTCTATACAGGTGGAAACGTTTCGTACTGTCTTTGAGTCGTTTGCTGATGTGCAGATGCCCTTTAAAGAAAAGCAAACGGACGATGAACCCAAGAATCGAGCATTCAATTGGCAGATTCAGGAAGGGACACGAACTGACTTTGCCCCTCGGGTTGACAGCATGACCTTCAATGCACATTATCTTTCTGCATGGAGTAAGTTTTTTCATGTTGAGGATGAAGTCAATAAAAGTAGCTCTTTCTTTCGCAACGACTATCGCAAACCTGCCTCTGAAGACGTGAGAGTGATGTTTGATGCGCTGATTGATATTATGATTGAACTGCTCAATGCCAGTGTCAATGATGACTTATCAACTGCTGCATTTGCATTGAACCGTGCCAACAGCCTTCTCAATGAGTTGAACAAACAAATTGAGGAAAAGGAATTTTCAGCGTTTCCCCTACCCAACGATGACAAAAAGATTATCACCACCGTGATTGGCGTCTGGCAACAACTGTCCAATGACCACTCGGCAATGCTAGGACAGCAATCGCTTCAGGTGATGGGGCCATCACAACGGCGTCACTTGGTTGGGCAGGGACACTATCAGTCAAAACTGTGGAAAGAAGCGTGGCGACCAGTCGAAAACCCCTATCTAACAGGGGGTCCCGTCACACCGCCAGCCTTTATCGGGCGAGGAGATATCCTACACGCCATTGCCCAATCTTTAAAAAATAACACAGTCCACGACACCCCCATCACCATCATTCTCTATGGACATCGGTGTATGGGTAAAACGAGTATGCTCTACAATCTCTATGACTATGTGCCTGCGGACTGGCTGGTGGTGACGCTGGATTTGGTCTATGAGCTTGAAACCACCAAAAATCTCAACGATTTCTATTTTATCCTTGCCACAGCCATGCATCTGGCAACCCAACAGCGCTTTGGCGATATCGTGCCTGCACCCGAATTTGCCCATTACTATCACGCACAGGATTTGAGTGATGGCGCACGACATGCCTTCCATCATTTTGTGGATGAAGTGCTTGCGCACATGCCTGCGGAGGCATCGATCATTTTAGGGCTGGATGAATATGAAGCCCTAGAGACGGCGGTGCAGGCAGGCATCCTTCCAGTGCAAATATACTCGTTGATTCACAGCTTGGTCAATCATGCTCGTATCCACGTCATTGCCTCTGGATTGCATCAGCTAGAGGAGATGAGCGATGCCTATCAACATGCCTTGGTCGGCACCAATGGTATCTTTAGCAATATCAAGGTGTCGTACCTACCTCCCCCCCTTTCGCAAACGTTGATGACTGATTTGGTCACAAACCGCACCATACCACCCGATATCACCTACGCGCCCGATGTGGTTGCCCACCTTCATCGTATGACCAACGGCCACCCCTACATGATCCAGCGCATCTGCCACGATCTGGTCACACAGATTGCGCCACGCATTGTCGAAGAGCAGAAAAAACGCCGCCCTCAAAAAGTCCAAGTAGGCTTGTCCGATTTGGATGCCGTGTTGGATGATGCCTTTATGCTCAAACAAGATCGCTACTTTGACGGGCTGTGGAATGACCAAGTGCGCCCCTTTGCTATGCATAAGCGTATCCTACAATCCTTTGCACACGCCCAGGCCAATGCCACGCTTTCCCTGCCGGAACTGACCAAACAGACGACACTTACCGATCAGGATGTGTGGGACACCTTGGGTGTCTTGCAAAATCGTGATTTAGTGATGCAGGTAGATGAAGGCGAGGCGTGGCGATTACGGATGCCGATCTTTTGGGTGTGGTTGCGGATCCATTTGGGCATTGGGTTGGATTGATGGTGTTCGTGCCGACACGCACCAAATCAAAATCATGCATCGCTATCAACTGTCAACTGTCAACTGTCAACTATCAACTGTCAACTGTCAACTACTCAATCACTTCATCACAACGCATCGTGGGTAACTCTGGCGCATACGCAACCGTATTTACATCGACAATGGTCAAACGGTCGGTGAGTCGATTGTCAAAATCAGGTGGTCGGTGACGCACCGAGAAGTTGAGGTAGCGCCGTACTTCGGTTGCACGGGTCTGTAGGTCTGACTGTGAACCTGCCCGTGAATCTGACTGGGCCTGTGTTTGTGCATCCGGTTTCACAATCAACTCGACACAGACAGAGGTATCGAGCGGTGCTTCGCTATCCATCTGCTCAACTGCCGAGACGGGCACGGTTGCATAGGCGCGGATATCATGAACACGAATCAAGCTATCAAACCCAATGACACTCTCAATGCGTTTCTTTTGTGTTGCGGGCAAATCGTCGTCCAATAGATGGCCGTGCTGTTGAGGTGTATTCAGATAGGCCAATACTACACCTTCAGGGTAGAAGGGATGTTCAGGGATGCCATGACAAAAGGTTAACCCTCTTGATATAGACTGATACGTAATGGACTGTTGCCATGCCGCTTCGCCCCCCTGAGAACGGTCGTCTATTGTATCGGTTGTGCGTTCGTAGGACACTTGCTCGCAGAGCATACTGCGATCATGGCGTGGATAAAATCCTTGCAGCGATTTTATGGGGTATTGTCCGACCTCACCACCACTCCAATCCAGGTTGCGTAACCCACCCGGTGCATAGACTTGGGTGACACCATATCCATCCTTGGCATTCTTCCACCAAATCACCGTCATACGGGTATTCCCACCCAGGATAATCAATTCGTCATATTGATCAATGAAGATGGGGACGTTCCCCTCTTCATCCGGTGTTGGTTCGGGCGTAGGTTCTTTTTCACGCTCTGCTCTGGCAAGACCAAGCTCATTCGCATCTGTACGGGTGACATAGTAAGACGTGGTGCTTTCGTTGCTTTGTGCAATAAATCCGTGTCCCGTCCCTTGCCAATAGCTGGGCAAAATACGATAGGAAATCATCAGCCCAGAGGGTTGGTTGGGCATTCGTACAGTCTCTCCCATCACCATCTTTGAATCTTGCTGCGAATCATAGATAGCCGCACCAACAGGGTGAACGCCAAGATTTCCTTGGTTATAGGTGTAGAGAACCAAGTATTCCGTCGCGACATCCCCATCAATACTAAAGGGTTGCCAATCTTGTGTTGGTGTCCAATCGCTGGGTAAGATTTCGGTAAAATCTAACGTTAAGCTGACGGTTTCTGTACGTGCGCGTGTACAGCCACTGAGTATCAACCCAACAACGAAGAAAACAATACAGAAAAGAATGGGGTTTCTGTTTATCTGTATTGATTGATCATACAGGTGACGTAATTGTATGCTAAGATAATGCCTATTTTTATCAAAATACTGTTGGAACATACGATTCAATACCCACTCATCAAAAGGCGGTGTGCCAGCCTATGGATGCATCCAGAGAGTATCTATGGTGTTGATATGCTTGCTCTGATGAGGGTTACTATATCATGAATTCCAGAATATACAAGCGAGAACGCTCACATGTCCAAAACACAGATACAAACACATTCAACAAAGACCGACTGGTCGCTCTTGTTTAGACCCGGTACCTATTTAAAACGATGGCTACTGCTTCTTTTTGTTGGCATCACCATCATGGGGTTAGGCTTCGCCTTTGCGATCCGTGAATCCTATATCACCAACCAATTACCTGATTTTGTCTATATCATCTCATTAAAAGCATGGCCTGATTGGGCGCGGGCACTCCTTTTATTGACAGTGGGATTTGGGCTGATTACACTCGGTATGTGGCAGAGCGGCAAAACCATTGCCACCGCTTTTTCGCCCAGAGAATCCAAGGCCAATGGGCTTCAAATGGTCAACACCTTTCTCCAGCGGCAGACCCAGCGGCAAGGTCCCAAAGTTGTCGCCATTGGTGGTGGCACGGGCATGCCTCAGTTGTTACGTGGGCTACGTCGCTACACAGACAATATCACAGCCATTGTGACCGTTGCAGATGATGGTGGCAGCAGTGGTCGGTTACGGCGTCAAATGGGCATGTTACCACCGGGGGATTTTCGCAACAATATCGCTGCACTAAGCGACGCTGAAGGGCTGATGCGTGACCTTTTTCAATACCGGTTTGATACCAGCGACTATCTTGATGGTGATGCCGAAATGCCCACAGAGAAAAGTGAGTTGGATGGGCATAGCTTTGGCAACCTTTTTATCGCTGCTATGACGGGGGTGACAGGCAGTTTTGAGAAAGGACTTGCTGAGAGTAGTCGCATTTTGTCTGTACAGGGGCGTGTGCTGCCAAGTACACTCGAGCAGATTACGCTTTGTGCGCGTATTACACACCAGCGCGCCGATGGTAGCGAGGAGACTGAATTTGTCGAGGGTGAAAGTCAACTCCCCAACACGGGTGGCAAGGTCACAGGCGTGTATATCAAACCCGAGTCACCGCGCGCCTATGCCAATGCCCTACGTGCTATCCAAGAAGCCGACCTGATTGTCGCAGGGCCTGGTAGTTTCTTCACAAGTGTCATGCCAAATCTGCTTGTGCCCGCCATCAGCGACACAATTGCCGCGTCAGAAGTGCCATGTATCTACCTGTGCAATGTTGCCACCCAACCGGGCGAAACCGATCATTTCAGTGTCACCGACCACATGCGCCATCTGCATCAACATGCGGGTGATGCCTTTACAACGGTTCTTGCCAACCATAATTATGATGAGTCGGTGCCACCATCCGAATTTGGTCAGTGGGTTACGTTGCCAATGGAGGGTGAAGAGATTGACTACCAGCTCTTTACAGGTGATCTTGTACATGAGGAACGCCCTTGGCATCATGATTCCAACAAATTGGCCGCGCGTTTGATGGAAGTCTATACAGAATTAAGGAGCCGCTCCTAAAGCAATGAAACTATTATTGACCGATGGGTAGGGGCTACGTCGTCGCGACGCAGGAGAATCTACTTGCGTTTGAACAAGCCGAAAAAGCCGGTTTTCTCGACCGTTTCGTCATCGTCGTCATCATCATCCAGGCCTTCTGGTG
>JBCCFC010000312.1:0-11419 GCA_039029935.1 Chloroflexota bacterium | reverse complement strand
GTCGATGCAGGTCTAGTCGATGAAGGCAACCCATCCTTCACCTTTGAAAAGACGATTGAAAATCAAGATGCGGATACCTTGGGTGAAGCCGTTCAAGCGTCAACGGGTGATGACCTGACCTTTGAGTACACAGTTGAGAACACTGGCGATGTGCCCATTGAGTGGACCACGCTTGATGATGATGTCTTTGGTGACTTGACCAGTGCTTGTCAACTCCCCACCATGATTCCAGTCGGCGGCAACGCATCCTGTCAGACCACACGACCTGCTGGCGACTTCCCAGATGGCAAGCGCAACATCGGCTCTGTCACCATCCACAACGTCGGGTCCGCCAATGACCCAGCGTGGTATATCACCGACCCAGAGAATGCCTCCATCACGGGTACGGTCTTCAACGATGAAGGGCAGGATGGCATCCAAGACCCAACCGACACGGGTATTTCTGGGATTCAGGTCAACTTAGTTGATGTGTTGGGCAACATCGTGGCGTCTACTGTCACCAGTTCTGATGACCTAGAGACACCTGCCGATGAGACAGGCGACTATCAGTTTATCGGTGTCACACCAGATACGCCCTATCGCGTCGAGTTTGTTGTGCCAAGTCCAGAAACCTATTTCACACTCAAGGACCAAGGGGATGATGACACCATTGATAGTGATGTCAACCCAACCAGTGGACGCACGGACCTCATCACAGTAGCACCGGGGGAAGTCAGCGAAAACAACGACGCTGGACTCTATGACTTCTTGCAGAGTAAACCAGCAACGCTAGGCGACAAAGTGTGGGAAGATTTGGATGGTGATGGTGTGCAGGATGCCGGAGAACCGGGTGTACCAAACGTGACTGTACAACTCTTGACACCAAGCGGCACAGTGCTGGAAGCAACGACTACTGATGATGATGGCATGTATCTCTTTGATGGCTTGATTCCAGATGACTACAAAGTGCGTTTTGTGTTGCCAGATGGGTATGATGAATTCACGGATAAGGACGCTGGCATTGACGAGACGGCTGATAGTGATGCCGACCCAACGACAGGTGAAACAGATGTCATCACATTAGGGCTGTCAGAAGTGAACCTCAATGTCGATGCAGGTATCGTGCGTCTTGTCAGCGTGGGCAACTTTGTCTGGGAAGACCTTGATGCTGATGGCATTCAGGATGCAGGTGAGCCGGGCATTGAAGGCGTAACAGCCACACTGTATGAAGTGGGCAACACCACACCGTTAGGTACAGATGACACCGACAGCAATGGTCTTTACGGGTTCACGGACCTGCCACCGGGTGAATACTATGTTCTCTTTGAGAAACCAACAGGTTTTGAGTTCACCGACCGAGATGCTGGCAGCGATGATATGGTTGATAGCGATGCCAATCCAAACTCAGGACCAGACTTTGGGTCAACAGACTCAGTCGTGATTCCATCTGGCACGGATAATGACACGCTCGATGCGGGCGTTGTTCGACCGGGTTCTATCGGTGACAAGGTTTGGCTGGATGAGAACAATGATGGTATTCAAGACCCCAACGAACCGAGCTTTGCAGGGGTTGTTGTCAATCTGCTAGATGAAAATGGCAATGAAATTGCCACAGCGACCACCGATGAAGATGGCAACTACGAGTTCCCTGTACTGCCGGGAACGTACATCATCGAGGTGGAAGAACCAAACGGGTTTGTCTTGAGTCCACAGGATGAAGGCACGGATGACACAGTGGACAGCGACCCAGACCCAACAACGGGGCGAACTGACCCCATCACGGTTGAGTCTGGTGAAGAGATTGACACGGTAGATACTGGTCTTGGTGGTCTTGGCTCGATTGGCGACACCGTGTGGAGTGATACTGATGGTGATGGCATTCAGGATGATGGAGAGCCGGGTATTGATGACGTGGCTGTCACGCTCTTGGATGGCGATGGCAATACGGTCGAGACAACCACCACCGACAACGGCGGTCAATATCTCTTTGACAACTTGCCAGCGGGTGACTATCAAGTCATTGTGGAAGTACCAGCCAACTTTATTGTCAGTCCAAAGGATGAGGGCGACGATGACACCGTTGACAGCGACATCAACCCATCCGGCGCAACTGATGTCTTCCCGCTAACGACTGGCGAGAATAAGGATGATGTTGATGCGGGCTTGACACCAGAGCAGCGGGGCATCGTGGTTGAGAAATCAACGAATGGCGAAGACGCGGACAATGCGCCAGGACCGGAGATTGCCGTTGGTGATACGGTCACATGGGAATACGTTGTCACCAACGTCGGTAATGTCAATCTTGAACAGATTACAGTCATGGATGACCAAGAGGGTGACATCACGGCCAGTTGTCCAGCCGACAAGGTTGCGTTCTTTGCGATTGGTGATTCCTTCACCTGTACCGTCACAGGCACAGCCATAGCCGGACAATATCGCAATGAGGTGGCGGTCGAGGGCTTTGCCGAGAATCTATCTGGCGAAAATGTCAACGACACCGATGTCAGCCACTACACGGGTACATCAGCCGACCTCATCATCACAAAAATTGACAGTGCCGACCCAGCCGATGCAGGAGACATCATCTTCTACACGATTGTCTACAGCAATGCCGGACCATCGAATGCAGTCAATGTGGTCATCGAGGATACCCTGCCAGAAGGCGTCCTGCTCAACGAAATCATCAGTCAAGACCCAGATATCGGCAACCCAACACCCATCTGGGTGGCAGGTCAACCGCTGGTGCTGCGTTGGACGATACCGTTCTTGGCAGCAGGTGCGTCGGGTGAAATCATCATCGAAGTGGACACCGACCCCAGTCTGGCGGGTGGTACGATTGAGAATGTTGTCACCATCGACAGTGACACACCGGATTCTAATCCAGACAACAACGAGGACATTGAGCCAACCGACTTCCGTATCGGCGGCGTGGGCAATCCCACCGCAATTGAGTTGTTGAGCTTCACCACAGGTGCATTGCCCAACGGCAGCACACTGGTACGCTGGGTGACAGGTGCGGAGGTTAACACGCAAGGCTTCGACCTCTATCGTGCAACAGGTGAAGCCTCTACTTTTGACCAAAATGCGGCAGCCCATGTTACAGAGGGCGTCGAAATTGTGGGTGAGAGCATCTTTGGCGGTGAATACACCTTTATCGACAACAGTGCTGTGCCAGGTGTCGTCTACACCTATTGGTTGTTGGAGACTGAAACCAATGGCGATATCAACACCTATGGACCAGCAGGTGCAATGACAACACTGAGTAGTACACCAAGTCAATTGGGTGGCTTCTCGATTTATTTGCCTGTTGTTCAGCGATAAATAAACAGTTGAAAGTTGAAAGTGGATAGTTGATAGTGAATATTGCGCTGTCAACTATCCACTTTCAACTTTCAACTTTCCACTCTTCACTCTTCTCTCTCCACTTTCCACTTAAGCCAAATGACTGATTTCTACACAATTTATCTTCACAATCTACCTTAATTTTTTTGATGACGCTTTTGATGACGCTTTTGATGACGCTTTTGATGACACCTGCGTTGTATGCTGTTGCAGTTGTTTACAGTTCATACATAATTCGATAAATTATGGCTTGTGAACAACATTAAACAAGAAACAAAAAATGTTTCTCACTATATTGCAATTTTTTACTCACAAAAAATGTTAAGTTTTATTAAGGTTTCAAAAAAAGGACATAGACCATATGAACGAGCATACACAACAAAAAACAGAAGAAATTTATAGTCGCTTTGGGCACAGTGTGCGTGTCATCCGGCGTGCCAACGATATGACACAGGCGCAGCTAGCCAAGCGAGCAGGCATGAACAAGACCTATCTCGTGCGTGTTGAGTCCGGTGACAAGAATGTCACGTTGAAAACCGCGCAAAAGGTCGCCTCTGCGCTTGATGTGGATGTAATCACGCTGCTCCAAGGGGTTACAGTGACAATTCAGCCTGGGATACTACGTTAATTTGGCTATCTGTTGTACCAGATTATAGTTTGGACGTGAGCAATTTGGTTTAATGAGGATAATCCTCGAAAGGTAAGCTTATGACGAAAGACTTACGCGAACAACTTGACGATTCGGCCCTCTTGAGCCATCTGCTCACAGTCTCCAGCCAGATGGCGCGTATCCGCTCTATAGACCCGCTTCTACACTATATTGTGGATGAGGTATTGCAACTGGTGGGGGCAGAGAGCGGCTACATTGTCCTGCTTACAAGTGAAGATGGAGAGGATGGTGTACGTGATATTCGGGTTCGACGCAACATGCACAAATCTAGTCACGAAGCGGATGATGAGCCGGAGATAGACGCCATTAGTCATTCTATTTTGGATAAAGTGTTGACCAATCATAAGCCATTAATTGTCCAGAATGCCATGATGGACCCAAACTTTTTTGATGCACAAAGCGTTGTGGATATGCAATTGCGTTCAGTGATGTGTGCGCCCTTACTGACGCACGACAAACTTTTAGGTTCAATCTATGTTGAAAATCGGCGGCATAGCAGTCGGTTTGTCAAGGAGGATTTACAACCACTTGAGTTTTTTTGCAACCAGGCCGCTGTCGCCATCGAAAATGCCTATATCAATGACCACTTAGAGGAATTGGTGGAGAATCGTACCCAAGCATTGGCCGAAGCCAAAGAGGTCGCCGAAGATGCCAACCGCGCCAAATCGTTCTTTTTATCGAGCATTACGCATGAACTACGGACACCGATGAATGGCGTTTTGGGTATGGTAACGTTACTCAATGATACGATGCTGAGTCCAACCCAGCGTGATATGGTCAACACCATTCGGTCAAGCGGTGATATCCTACTAACCATCATCAATGACATTCTCGACTTTTCCAAAATTGAGGCCAACAAGCTCGAATTAGACAAAACACCGTTTAGTGTTAAAACCTGTATTGAGGAAACCTTTAGTCTATTTCGTGCCAACGCCAGAGCCAAAAATCTATCCTTGACCTATTCGGTTGACCAGAGCGTCCCCGCACAGCTCACCCAGGATATGATGCGTGTTCGCCAGATTTTGACCAATTTGGTGGGCAATGCCATCAAGTTTACCGATACGGGTGGTATTGATGTCAAGGTATTTGCATCGCTTGATGCCGAATCCCCTGAAGAAGATGCGCTCTATCGTGTCTACTTCACCGTTACGGACACAGGTATCGGCATTCCCAAAGACCGTATGGATCATCTCTTTCAATCGTTTAGCCAAGTGGACGCCACCATTACACGCCGATATGGTGGTACAGGTCTGGGGCTGGCGATTAGTAAATTGCTCTGCGAGATGATGGGGGGTGAGATATGGGTGGAGAGCATCGTTGGTGTTGGCTCCATCTTCCACTTTACAATTTTGGCGCAAAGGGCAGAAAAACAACGTTCATCTTGTATCCAAAAAGCGTCATCCTTTGATACAGAGACGGCAAAACAGAAACCACTCAAGATTCTGCTGGCTGAAGATAACATCATCAACCAGAAAGTAGCATTAGGTGTTCTCAAGAAATGTGGCTATTGTGCGGATCTTGCGGCCAATGGTATCGAAGCAATTGATGCACTCAAGCGGAAACCCTATGATGTGATTTTGATGGATGTTCATATGCCAGAGATGGATGGATTGATGGCGGCTCGGCAGATTCGCCAGCAGTGGTCACAAGCTGAACAACCAAGAATTATTGCCTTGACAGCAGATGCGATGGAACAGCAGCGGGAAACGTGTTTGGGTGCAGGGATGGATGATTTTGTGACCAAGCCGATCCGGGTGTCCGAACTGATGGATGCGTTGCTGCGTGTGTAGACAGCCAAACGAGAAGAGCGTACAAGTGACGAATCAAGTTTCAGGCGTTGATTCTGCATAGAGACGCACAACCTCCCGATGCTCCGGTACATTCTCCAAATACGATTCCCGCCATGTCTCCTCTTCAATCAGGCTTGCTAAGTCCTGCAATTGTTCGTAGGCAATGTGCATAAGCGTCTCTGCATATGGCTCCTCCATCAACGTCAACAGATGATAGCAGAGCAGATGCAGACGAAATGGGGAGTTTGGGATGAGTAAGTTGGGTTCATTTTTGATATAGTCGATACAGGGTGCAATCTCGACCTCTGCCCATTGATGGGTGGCTAAAGCGTGTGCCAGCGCAGTGCCAGCTTGACTTTCGGCCTGGTAATGGGGAGCATTGCGTCCCTGAGCAGCTGTTGAGAGTTCGTGATAGAATGTGCGCATTTGCGTATAGTCGCAACGTTGATAGGCAACCCATCCCAGTTTTGTCAGTGTATCAACGCTGGTATAGTCATCCTGTGCCTCTTGGCTCATTGTTAACGACTGTTGGAAATGGTCCTGTGCCTGCGCCAATTTCCCCTCTACCAGCAGACCTTCGCCCAAATATTTCAGATACGCTTTTTCCTGTCGATAGATTCCCGCTTGTCGAAACGTCGCCAATCCCTCTTCAATGAACAGTTGAGCCGCTTGGTATTGCCCAACCCGATTGAAAATATTCCCCATGAATACGAGCGAACGCCCCTTTGTCTCCATCTTACCAATTTCATGGGCAATCCGAACACTCTGTTCAAGATAGCGTTTGGCTTGTTCATAGATGCCTTGCTGATGGCAATAGATGGTCCCTAAATTGAGCAGCGTCATGGTTGTCCCATCTTTGCGCCCAATTTCCTCATTAATCTGAAGTGCCCGCAGATAATACGCATAGGCCTTGTCATAGTTCCATTGATAGCGTGCGACTTGGCCTAGACCATTCAATGCGACACCGACCCCGTGTCTGTTGCCAATCTGTTGTTCAAGGGTCAATACCCGTTGTATAAATACCTCAGCCCCCATCCAATCGTTGTTGTACCCATAAAGCCGCGCAAGTGCGAATAAAATTTTTCTTTGATCCGCTTGATGACCAATGTGTTGGTCGATTTCAAGACCCTCGTACAAATAGGCTGGGGCTTCATCGCTGTGCAGTGACTGTTTGTTGTCAAGTGATTGATAGATATCCAACGCCTGTTTGTAATAGTCGATGGCGTGGTCAACCCGTATGCGCTTATTGCCAATGTCCGCCAAAGAGATCAATATCTTGGCAACCAAGCGATCATCTTCAATAGATTCGGCCAGCATCCGTGCCTGTAAGAGGGTGTTCTGTGCCAACTCATAGTCTGCCCGTGAAAAGTGAGACTCACCTATCAGAAGATAGGCACGCACGAGGTGCTGAACATTTTGAGCAGCTTTGGCATGGGGGATGGCTGTCTGTGCAAATGTTTCGACCGCCGGAAAATCGCCTAAGAGCATCGCAAGGTCTGCTTGACGCAGGACGACTTCGGATTGGTGTGTCGGAGAGTTTAATTGATGGGCAAGCGCAGTCAGCAACGCCAAATCGGTCTTTCGTCGGTCAGATTGCCCCGTAAGTGTATAGAGGCTTTCACGCAGCAGGAGCGTTTCAACCTGTTTTTGTGGGTCTATCTGGATATCTATCCCCACTTCATACGCGTTTGTTAAATAGGTTAACGCATCATGATTCGCATATTGGATCATGGCATGGGTTCCTGCAAGGTAGGCGTAATGATGCTCTTTCTCTGGGTGTTGTGCCACTCGCCAATGTCCCATCAGTTGTGCCGCATAGTTGGCATCGTTGGGATAAAGCTGTTCAATCGTCTCGGCAACCTGTTGATGATAGCGTTGTGTCTCCGCTGGCGATAACGTTGCCAGTAGTCCATCGCGTAGTTTGGCATGGCGGAATTGCCAACGGTCATCGACCACCTCCAGAATCGCCGCATCTTCACAGTGCGTGAGCCAACGACTGATGGCGTGGTCCTCATTGAGTCGCGTGATGACCGCAAGGTTGAGGACACGGCCGGAGACGGCAGCAAGCAGCAACAGGAGACGGTCCTCTTCGCCAACTTGGGCAAATCGTCGTTCGACAATCGTCTGGATACCGTTGGGTAAGAGCGTATCGGGCAAATTCATCTGCCCAATTTGTTGCAATCCACCGATGTCCTCGGCCAGTGTGCGGATGACCTCGACGGCAAAAAAGGCATTGCCCTCGGTTTCCCGTTGGAGAAGCTGGAGAATGTTGCCCTGCGCACCCATTTTGCCCAACATTGCCACACTGAGCGCCGCCATGTTGTCATCGGTCAGACGGTCCAGATGCAATGGCTGCATGCCTGGCAACTGCGCAGGTAATTGCGGCCCTTCATCATCACGATAGGTCGCCATCAAGACCATCGACTGGCCCCCGATTAGGCGTGTCAGATAGGGCAACACAAGCATACTTTCCTCGGCCCAGTGGAGGTCTTCGATGATAAGCAGAATGGGCTGCTGGACTTGGGCAAACAGGCTGGCGATGGTCGAGAAGAGACGAATCTGTGCGGCGTCGCCTGATAGTGGTGGTGCGGGTGTCACAGCGCGACCGAGCAGTTGCCCGATATCGGGGACAATGGACAACAGCACACTGGCATCTAAGTTTGTAACTTCTGGCGCAGCCAGCAACAGGTGGCGCAACGGCTCACGCCAGAGCGAATAGACACCCCCTTGCGTTTCCTCGACTTGCCCCATCAGTACAAGAAAGCCCGCCACCAACGCCTGAGTCCGCACTTCACGCACAAAGCGAGATTTACCAACACCGCTCTCACCACCAATCAGCCACGCCGAACCCAGTCCCCCTTGTGCGGCCTCCAATGCCTGTCTGAGCTGTGCCATCTCCGTTTCACGTCCCACAAAGGTCGCCGCTTGTAAATAGCTTTCACGAATGGCCGTCGTCTCAACCACTGCCAGTTGTGAGGTATCAAAAGCAGCCGTCAACGCCAAGAGTGCGGCGTTGGCACTCTCAAAGCGCGCATCCGCTGTCTTTGTCAGCAGTTGAGCGACCAATGGGTGGAGTCGTTTATCCATCGCACCCAGATTGGGTTCCTCATCCAGCACACGGTCCAGAAATTCAAAGTCAAATGGTGCAAAGGGGTGTTTGCCTGTCAGCATTTGGGTTGCCAACACACCCACCGAAAATAAATCGGCTTGCGGGCTATAAGGCTCCCCATGAAACAATTCAGACGCCATGTAGAGCGGTGTGCCAACCGAACTCCCTCCCCCTCGTTCCTCATCTGTAACCGCTAACCCAAAATCCAGCACACGCACAGTCCCCTCGTGGACCAGTACATTGGCAGGCTTAATATCTCGGTGCAGCACACCTCGTCTGTGCAGATAGGCCAGTGCTTGGAGTAGCTGTTGAATCAGCTCAAGTTGATGGGCAAACGGCTGCTTTTGCGCAGCGTCCAGAATGGTCTGCGCATCGGGTAGATAGGTCATGGTGTAGAAGGGCTGTATTTCGGTATCAGCGTCACGCTCTATGTCATTGGCATTTGTCACATCAAACCCATAATCGAGGACACTGATAATATGCGGATGACGCAGCCCAGCGAGAATTTGGAATTCATGTGCCAGTGACAGATGCAGGCTCTCCTCGGAGATACCGGAGGCTATCATCTGCTGCGATAATTTTCCCACCTGTTTGAGCGCAACGATATCGCCTGTGAGCCGATCCGTCGCTTGGTAGACGACGCCCATGCCCCCTTGCCCCAATTTTTTCTGTAGCCGATATCGGCTACTGTATCTTGTTTCAAGATTCATTTTGTTTGTTGTAATAGCACTCGTCGCGCTTTACTCCTCAACTTCATGCCATAAAATACGACCAAATCCCACACTGACGATGGCATAACAACGCAAGTTCAAGTCATCTCCATGCTGTGCTACCAATTTCCGGCGATATTTGTGTAGCTGATTCTCGGCTTCGGTAAACTTGGCCTCCACATTTTTCAATGCCTTCATCTCCTCACGTGGTCGGGTCTTGGCATCATCCTCAGTCAAGGCCTTGTACACGGTTTTCCCCTTTTGCGTGGTACTCGCCTCAGTTGTCTGATTCAACGGCAACTGCTTAAACTCAATCAAAATATCAACCAATCCGCTTTCGCGCATCCCCGGTCGCACCAACAGCAGCAAGTCACCAAAACTACGCTCGATGGTTGCTTCCGAGTACATCAAATACAAGTCGGTATGGTAGAGCAACATCATAAAAATCGTCTTGAGTGTACCCTCGTTAAAATCCTTCCCATCCCGCCCACTATATAGATTCAACAAATGGGTCTGCGCAAAGAGACAAAGCGGTTCGATATCGCCTGTCTCAAAGAGTTCATCTGCTGCCGCGATGCCTGCCTGAACCATGCTGTCGTCACTCTTCACACGGTGGGTCAAGACGCGTTCGCTGTAGAGTTGTTGGATGACAAGGTTGGGAATCTCCAAGCGTATCTTATGCGCCGGGCCGAGTCCCGCAGGCGTCAACGCACCGAGATGACAGAGCAGGACAGCCAGCCGCTCTTTCTGTAGATTAATGTTGAGCAAATCACGGACGCCAAATTTCTTGCGCAATGTGCGGACAGTGGTGGTGCGATCCAGCGCAAAGGCATCATCAAGGAGTTCTGGCCCCGCCTTATACGCAGCGATGTGTCTCAGTTTATGGTCATCGGGCGTCAAATTTTCATCCAGCAATTCTGTTGGATATTCTTGCCGTGCTTGGAATTCTTTCAGAAAGTGAAAGGCCAATGTAGGGTTATACACCTTGGGTACATTATCGGCCTTGCCTTTGCGAAAATCATCAATGAACAGAGACCCATTATAATAGTTCTCCATCAAGGCCATCATTTTTTCAAGCTCACTGTCCTTGTCTTCAATCACATCTTGCAATTCAGGGCTATCCAATAACTGCGCAGCCAACCCACGCAATTCTGTCTCGGTAAAGCCGCACAGTTCATTATATTCACGCCGCCATGAGATATTCTCAAACGTATTCGCACCGCTGGTGACATCGCTCAACACAATCGGTGACACGCCCGTCATAAACACACGGTCCAATCCATCACCTGATCCAGAACTCTTCAAGTTTTTGAACAACGTCTTGAACAATCCTTCACCCTTGACCAAATCGACATAGCGTTGACGTTGTGCATTGGTTTCTTCTGTCGTTTTCTGTCTGGGGACCATCAGCACTTCGTTGGCAAAGTTGTCGTACTCGTCGATAAAAAGATAGAGCTTATAGCCTGATAATTTAGCGGCTGAAACCAATGCACTGAAAGAAATAAGGGCGTCATCTTCATCAACTTCAATCGTTTCTTTTAAGTAATGACGATATTCTCGACTAAATTGTTTAATATAATAATTCAGATGTTTATTCAGCGATAGTTGAATTCCTTCAATGGTGCCACTGACAACAATTTTTGAAAAATCCCACCGCATCACCATATATTTGTTGCGCATCGGCGTCGGGTCCTGCCCAATTGCCAAATGCCCAAACAATCGCTCAAAGTCATCTTCCTTGGCAACGTCATAGTAATTCATCAACGTAGACAGCCATAAGCTTTTTCCAAAACGACGCGGACGCATAAAGAGCAATTCC
>JBCCFC010000311.1:0-11420 GCA_039029935.1 Chloroflexota bacterium | reverse complement strand
CATTTTTGGCGATTTAATTTTCTGCGTATACTTCAAACAGAGTCTTTAGGCGATTTCGGTGAAAAAATATACCAGATGAATAGCGTATTCATAGAGGCTTGATATATCAAACCCCTACGATTAATTGGTATATTTTTTTCGGGGAATCGCCTTATTATGAATGTCAGATAATAGGTGCTAGTTTTTAATGGGTGAAAACATGACCACTCGTATTGTCCGAATGTCAGTAAGCACTTGATAGACAACCTCGTAGCCATGACTGATGTAAGAGTATGTATCCGGTGCATCCTCTAAGATATATCCATTAGGGTGTGGACCTACAAATAATTTGGCAATGGCATCTGCGAAATTAGCTGCTTCACCACGTGGCAATTTGAATTTATCAGCCAGCGCATCAGGCGTGAACCGTATATTCCATTTATAAATATGTGTTTGTTCGCGGTTTTGAGTTTCCATAATGATTCTTTGATAGTTGCAATGTAGGCTCTACTCTGTTTGAAGGTCATCAACAACGGGCAGTAAATCGGCCATAAACTCCTCATATGATATATCACCCTCTCTATCGGCGCGAGCAATTCTTTGACGAATTGTTTCGCGTCTTTCTAATTCACGCATTCGCTGTATGGTTTGATTCCATATCTGAGGAGACACCATCATGACAATCGGTTCACTATTTTGTAATAACAATACTGGCTCTTTTTGTGCTTTTGCCAAAATGTCTGATTCTTGATTCCAAAGACTTGACACAGGTTCTGTATGTGGTATTAGCATGTGTTGTGTTAGCATAACATATCCTTTTAAACTATTTCAGTATCACTTATTTCAGAATAATATTAGCGATGCATTCCATTCTACTATGCCTATGGCACAACCTGAAAATTATAAATTATGCTCCGCTAGTTCATATGCGAAAACGTTGGCAGATAGTTTTTATTGAGCTCAAACATCTCATCGACCATCGTCTGAATTTCCTTCAACGAAAGCACTGAAGCCGTCAACGGATCATGCGCAATCGCTTGGTAAATCAGACGTGGGTCGCCACTCAATGTACCCTCAACGGCCATCTCCTCAATCTGTGCGCTGAGGTTGGTGAGCATGGCACATTGCGGTGGCAACGCACCAACAGCGACAGGTGACAACCCTTTGCGGCTGGCCCACACCGGCACTTCCACACAGGCATCTTGTGGCAAATTGGTGATGAGGTTCTTGTTGGCAACGTTGCCATTAAACTCAAACGGCTCGCCACCTTCCATTGCATTAATGATATAGGCTGCGTATTCATGCCCCCGTGTAAGGTCGATTTCGTCTTGGTCAAACCACTCTTGAATCTGTTCTTTCCAATTTTGTTCGCGTTCTTGATAGCGTTTGACCACATAGGCATATTCACCCGGATTCCAGTTTGTGCCGTGTGTGCAGTACTTCTCAATCAGGTCGGGTCGCTTGCGGAACCACCAATTGTACTCCGAGTTATGTCCGCTTGACTCGGTGACATAGTGATCCAGTGCCAGATACATTTCATTGCGCACGTTTTCGGCGTTGTAGATGTCCTCATTTTCGGTGATGGCCTTGTGAATCAGTGGATAGGCATCCTCGCCCTTCCACTTATAATCCAAATACCAAGCCATATGATTGATGCCCGCACAGGTGTAGGTAATCTCGTCCATCGGTGCGTCAATCCAGCGTGCCAGCATCTCTGCCGTCCCCTGTACGCTGTGGCATAGCCCCGTGAGTTGGATGTCCGTCTCGCGGTTCATGGCGCGACAAAGCATCACCATCGGGTTGGTGTAGTTGAGCATGAGCGCGTTGGGGCAATAGCGTTCCATATCCTTGGCAATGTCCAGCATCACTGGAATCGTGCGCATGGCACGGAAAATGCCCGATGGACCGCGTGTATCACCAATGTTGGTATCAACGCCATATTGCTTGGGCAATTCAATGTCATGTCGCCATATATCTGTCCCGCCAGCAAGGATAGTCACAACAACATAGTCAGCATCCTTCAACGCCTCTGCACGGTCCATCGTGGCCTCGACCTTCGCCGGATAGTTACCCGTTTCGACAATGCGGTTGATGGCACGGTTGGCAAAATCCAATCGTTCGGCATTGATATCCATGAGTGTGATGGTGGACGCTTCCATCAGCGGAAAGGTCAGCACATCTTTGACAAGTTTGCGCGTGAAGCCAAAGCTCCCTGCACCGATAAATGTAATTTTTGGCATGGTATTGGTTCCTTCCTTTGTGTTTTGGTTTATAATTTTGATAAGAAAAGCTGCGTTAGCTTCTTTCGAAGAATCTAATGGTAATACAGTAATCAAATCAGAAAATCTTGTAAAATCAGAAACATTGTATGTCAACAGCGTATCAACGTTACAGGTTTGCATCGTTGCGATGATATTTGCATCGTGAATCTGTTTCCCTGCGGATGGTATTTGTCGAATTAAGTCTAACAATTGATTTGTTACAGCCATATTCTCGTCAGCAACATTAAATTGTTTGATAAAAATCTGAACTTGCGTAGTTGCATCTTCTGCTGATAGTGGTTTTGCAAATGATTGGGGGCGTGTCACTACACATAAATACTCCCTCAGTACTTGACGGCTAATCCAGATGTTTACATCTTTCTGCCTATACTTATCTAGAGCGGCCTTTGCAACTGTATGAAAAGGAGAACTTGAGATATTGGCGTAGACAAGAATATTCGTGTCTACAAAAAGATCGTTAACGCCCCCAATCATCATACATGTTCTATCGTCTCAACGATAGATTATCGGGCCACGGACCACAATCAACAACAGGGAATTCAATGTCGGTTTGTTGCTGTTCATTTTCGGTATCTGTGGTGTAATCAACGACACTCGACATTGACATCAATGGAACGACATTACTAAAAATTGCCTCTTTTAACTCAGGTTTTCTTGCATACAGATTATCCAACTTAATAGATACAGGATCGTCTACATCTCTCATCAGATATGCGAAAATAGCTTGAAGAAACAAATCATTGTATGAAATGCCTAAATCATCAGCTAAATTATTTGTTTTTTCAACTAAAAATGTTGGCGTAGACAATATCACATTTTGATTCTGGTACACATCTGTGTTCATAAAATTCAATCCTCTCAAATTACATACACATAATGGATTCGTTCAATTATAACTTAATTTGGTTCCTCCCCCAACTCAACCTCAAGCATAAAGGTTTCGCCATCACGCAGCACTTCCAGCGTCACCCAATCGCCAACCTGATAGGTGTCTTCCAGATACACTTCTAGCTCTTCCATATCGCTAATGGGCACGTTGTCGATGGAAATCAGTACATCCCCACCAATATAAAGGCGTTGGTTATTGAGCATCGCTTCACGTTGTGCGCCGCGAATGTCAAGCTGGTCCAGTGGACTTCGGTCATAGAGTTGAATCAGCAGAACACCCTTATCGACGGTGATGCCCAACCGTTCCGCCAGCCAAGGCGTCAGTGAGTAGGCATAGCGGATGCCAAGCCAAGGATGACGGTAGCGTCCCAGCGTGAGGAGATCGGGCAGGATGCGCTTCACCGTGTCAATGGGGACAGCAAACCCCACGCCGGCACTGGTCCCCGAGGGGCTGAAAATTGCGGTGTTGATACCGATGACACGCCCACTGCTATCGAGTAGAGGACCGCCGGAGTTCCCGCGATTGATGGCCGCATCGGTCTGGATGATCCCTGTAATAACACGCCCATCTTCCCCTTCCATCGAGCGGTTGAGCGCGCTAATCACGCCTGTTGTGAGGGTGCGTTCAAACTGCCCAAAGGGGTTGCCGATTGCAATCGCACGCTGCCCCACACGCAACGTCTCCGATGTGCCAAACTCGACCGGGAAGAGGTACTGGGGTGGTGTGTCTACCTTGAGAATGGCGATGTCATTGCGTGGATTAAACCCAACGACAGTTGCATCAATGGTGGTATCATTGCTAAAACGCACACTGATGTCGCTTGCACCCCGTATGACATGGTAGTTGGTGAGAATATGCCCATCATTGTCCATGACAAAGCCTGAACCCGCTCCCTCCTCTGGGACAACGCCATAAAAGAAACTGCGTCGCAACACCTGTGTTGTCACATGCACAACGGACGGCGCAACGCGATCATAGACGTTGATGATGCGTCGCTCGGCAATGTCCAACCCCAACTCATCAATGAGAGGGACTACATTGGGGGATGGCGAAACACCGACCAAATCAGACACGGTATTAGGCGTTGATGTCGTGTTGGGGTCTACCGTTGGGGTAAAGGTCGGTTGTGGTGTCACCGCCTGTGCCTGATCTATGCCAGTCTCTGGAGATAGCATGGCATCCGCATCATCGGATTGTTCAATGAGTCTTACCAACGTGGCACAGCTTGTTGTCGCCAAAAGTGCAATAAGCATCATCCCAATGACGGCAACGAGGATCATTTGGGGGCGATTGCTGGATAATAAAAATGATTTTGCTTTTTTCATATCTATAGCCTGTTCGCTATTTATGGTATACTAAGGCTTCATTACCAATTAGACGAGCTGATATCAACATGCAAGAATCGCACGTTATCAATAACATCATGCAAACAAACATTATGCAGACGATTATTAATACCAGTAACAATACCAAGAGCCATTTAACTGTTTGTCGTATCAAACAAATAACAGCAATACGATGTATCTTATTCGTTAGCCTGACCATCTGTCTGTTAATTGTCTCCGGTTGTGGACGCTCCACGCCAGAACCGACGGCAACGCCCACAAAAACGCCACCACCACCCGCCACGGCAACATTTGTGCCAACCGCCACACCGCTGCCGCCACCACCCACAAATACGCCAGTCCAACAGGAGCAAACACAATCAACAGAACAAGATCAGGTGTCACCATCCTCGCTTTCACAAGCACCACCAGAACCCACACGCATCGTTTCTGCACCAAATACGTCACCATTAACAGGTGAAATTGTGGACAATCCTGATTTGCTCAAAAAGCGCCCACTCGTCATCTGTATCAACAATGATGCCGCAGGCCGTGCTGCCCACTATGGTCTTGGGTCCGCAGACGTGATCTACGAATATATTGTCGATGGCTTTGCAATGACACGTCTTTCAGCCATCTATCAGAGCCGAGATGTAGAGCG
Source organism: Chloroflexota bacterium (assembly GCA_039029935.1). Classification (GTDB taxonomy): domain Bacteria; phylum Chloroflexota; class Anaerolineae; order Caldilineales; family Caldilineaceae. Next base: position 6,284 of record JBCCFC010000311.1, on the reverse strand, counting down.
AATCGGTCCTGTTCGTTCCGCACGTCTGCCCAATATTTGGATGACAGACATGTTTGATGGCGCGCTGGCGTGTACGGGGGGCAGCGACCCCATTCGTTACTTGCTGCGCAATGAAGCGTCATTTCCCTATTTGGACGCAGATTTGGACGATCCAAACAACAATCGCTATTTCTTTAGCGTGGGCAATGACTATCGGACGCGAATGCAAGTGAGTACAGATGGTATTCGCAAATGGATTCGCGAAGAGGACATTGATGATAGTTGGGACCTCTCAGGGTTCCAGTTTAGCAATGAGCCTGCTGACAATTATGCTGGAACAACAGAAAACATTCAAATCAGCTACCCAGGTGGCAACAGTGTTGAATGGCAGTATGATGCGAACATTGACGGCTATGTCCGTTTTCAAGGCGGTGCGCAGCAATTTGACCTAGCCACAAACCAAGCGATTCTGGCACAAAACGTCATTGTCATCACAGCCAATCATATTGAGACAGATATCGTTGAAGATAGCCTTGGAACCAAGAGCATTGATATTGAGTTGTTTGGTTTTGGAAGCTATCGCATTTTCCGGAATGGCTTTGTCTACGAAGGAACATGGCGCTCCGACCCAGAGGGGTTACCACGCTGGCTTGGTCCCGAAGAGATTGTCGCCGAACTCAAACCCGGCCAAAGCTGGATTCAAGTTGTTCGAGACCTCAACGAAGTTCGTTATTAAAGGAAGAAAGTAAGTATATGCATAGTGCATTTGTCATCTATAAAACGTTAACAACAATGAAGCCAACACAATCTATCAATCTATACATGTCTAAAAAGCTCATTTGCACCCTTGCCCTCTGTCTAGTCGTTGCCAGCACAATGATGTTAACACATCAGTCTGCGGCTATCGGTGCGACTATGCAACAACAGGAATCTGGCTACTACTACATCGTGGAGGCTGGCGATTCTTGGAATCGGGTCGCACGCAAAGTCGGTTTATCTGTCCAACAACTACAGAATGTCAACCCCGGTGCAGTACGCGGCAGTGGATGGCTGATTCAAGGTGAGCGGCTCTTTATCCCAAAAGCCCCCGAAGGTACAGAGCGTACAGAGAGCCAGACATACACGGTCACAAGTGGTGATTCGTGGAACCGTATTGCTGCACAATTTGGCATCTCTGTTCAAGTGTTACAGAATGCCAACCCTCGTTCTGTACGTGCGGGCAATGTACTCTATAATGGTGAGGAACTACTGATTCCCGCAGCCATTTTGTTAGAAGATGATACGTCAGAGGGTGACGCAGCAGCAGAGGATGACGCAGCATCAGAGGGTGACGCAGCAGCAGAGGATGATGCAGCATCAGAGGATGACGCAGCAGCAGAGGATGATGCAGCAGCAGAGGATGATGCAGCAGCAGAGGATGACGCAGCATTAGAGGATGACGCAGCAGCAGAGGATGCATCAATAATCGATACCCCATCGACAGATACCACTGGTAAAGATGATGGCTCTGAGCCGGAGGATGTAGACCATGAAGCCACCGAAGATATAGCCGATGAATCTGATGCCGCCGAGGGGAATGTCGATGATAGCGATGATGAAATTGTCGAAATCGAAATCGAGGAAGTACCAGCGAATGATGTTGTCATCATAGAATCGGAACAAGTAGCCGAGTCTGAGAATGAGGCAGATGAAAACGAGGGTGATGATGTTGATGACGAAGGTACGGATGAGAGCGATATGGATGACGAGACTCCTGTTGATGCCCAGGGTGATGTTGAGGGAGATGTTGAAGTGGACGCTGAACAACCCGATGACGTAGATGACACGATGACAGAAGATATATCTGCGGATGATGAAACAGGCGGTGGTGATAGCGTAGAAAATGAATCTACCACAGATGCTGATGTTGATGAGGTAGTCAATGAAGACTCGGCTGATGAGGAAGCGATTGATGAGGAATCTACGGATGGCGGTGTTGCAGTAGACAGTGAGGATTTGGCTAATGAGGAAGCGACTGATACTAGCGAGGGTGATGCCAGTGAGAGGGATGGCAGTGAGAGGGATGGCAGTGAGGGTGGTGAAGGGGCCAATGATGCTGTGACGACAGATGTCGCAGATGCAGCCCCGACGCCAGAACCGACACCGGAGCCGACACCAGAGCCAACACCTGCCCTTGTCGATTTAACTTTGCCAGACTGTCCAGCACAATTCCGTGAATATGCGACGACCCTAGTCACGGTTTTAAATTCGTCCATTGGTGGTCCCGAAGAGTTAGAAACCTATCTGCTGGATTGTGGTGCGCAGACAGAGGATGGTGTTCATGTGGGTGATTGGAACGGTGATGGTGAGGATGATTATGTGCTGGTTTATGTCAATCCTGACCCAGATAGCTTCTATCCGAGTACCGATTTAATTATCGCCAACAGTGGTGAAAATGGATACACGATTGGGCATCAAGCACGGGCTGCGGGTCAGGTTTCTGTTATTGAAACAGATGACATCAATATGGATGGGCAACCCGATGTCGTCTGGAAAGACACGACCTGTGGTGCCAGCACCTGTTTTGACACCGTGAATATCCGTAGCTGGAATGGAACCTCGTGGCGTGATTGGACAGATGGCTCGATTACAATGGCGTATAGTGATATTGTTCTTGAAGATATTGATGCAGAGTCTATTGACGCAGCGCCTATTGACGCAGCGCCTGTTGACGCAGATGCCACCAACGAAGATGCGGCTGAGGAAAACGCGGCTAATGAAGATACACCCGATGCAGACACAGATCAAGAAGAGACCACAGAAACGAGTTCTGATGCCAATGTAGAGGAAAGCACAGGCATAGCAACTGTGGAGACGCTAGGGCAAGGACAGGAAATCATCTTAACAGGTGGCAAATATGGCAGCATTGGTGCTGGCCCACAGCGGGGACGTACAGAAATCTGGGGTAGTATCGATGGCGGCGTGTATAGCTTAGTCTCCGAAACCTATGATGCGAGTGCCTGTCTCTATCACACCGTGATTGACGCCAACCAAGCCTTTCTGGATGCATCCATCATACAAGCGGATGATGTGACCGGATTTGATGTCGCCGAGATGCTCTATATGGAGGCCGCAAATAATGAGAACCTGATTAAGTGTTGGGAACGCCCCAACGAGCTAGAAGAGTTGCGCAGTTTTAGCTGGTTCCGTTTGGTACTGATTGCAGCGTATCAGGGAGAGAACGATCTCGCCATTGACCGCATCAATCAATTAATTACACGCTATCCCAACAGCATTTATGAGAATGTCGGACAGGAATGGTTGACGAGCTATCAACGTACCAATGATCCGGCCACAACCTGTGGTGACATTGTGGCCTATGCCAAAGATATTCCTGAAACCTGGGAAATCTTGAGCGATTATGGCTATACCAATCCATCGTTTACCGCGCTGGATGTTTGCCCCCTCTTAGACATTAGCTTGATTCCATCCCCCCCCATCAAGGCGGCGTTAACAGCCCCGCTTCCGACCACAAGAGTCACGATCATTGAGCGTCCCCTCACCTCTGCATCCTCAAGACTTTCCGTTGCCGACTGTCCCGCATCCACGCGTGCATACCCCCGTGCATTGGATGAACTCATTCAGGGCGAGACAGACAATGTGCCAGTAAATCGATCACTAATTGAAACTTGGCTTCAGGTTTGTGGTGATGTTGTAAGCCCGTGGAGCGCGCTGGAGTTTGTTGACTTAAATGGGGATGGGTTTGACGATATCGTCTCCGTCCCCGTCAGCGTAAGTAATACAGGGTTGGGTCCAGAAGGCAGGCAGGGTAGTGTCCACATTTATCATGCCATCCCTAACACGCCTACGGATAGACGGCTCTCAACAAGAGCACGTTCAACCATCTACGAACGTATCGTAAGTCCAGAAGTCAACGGCCAGCCAGTGTTGCTGGCCGTTGATGATCTTAACGCAGATTCAACGATAGATATTGCATGGTCTGTCACAAGTTGTGCGCTTTTTTGTGTAACAGAGGTAAGGATACTGAGTTGGACTGATGCCGAAGAGAACCCATATCAGTCGGTTATCCAGCCAGGTGCAGTCATTCTGGAAGGCGAAGCAACCCTCTCGCCTCGCCGTGAGGCCGATGACTTTCGGCTCCTGCTGACAGGCGGTGTCAGTGGGTTAGTAGAGGGCGGGCTTGCTGTGCCACACACCGAAATCTGGGAGAGCGTCGATGACACCTACCGCCGCATGGTGTGGACCTATGATCGCAGCGTTGAAGAAAGCAACTGTATGGGGTTACGCATGGTCGAGGCAGATGTTGCCTTGAGTGCCTCCGATATACGGGGATACGACCGTGCAATTCGGCTCTACGAAGAAGCACTCAACACCGCTGCCAATGCATGTAGCATCATGGACATGGACGCAGATGAGGAGTTGGCACTCTTGAGTGGGCTGGCCCTCTTTCGTCTGGTGCAGGCATACACACTGGCCGAGCAACCTGCTAAAGCAGAGGCAATGCGGGTGACACTTGCAGACGCCGTAGATGCAGGGCTTGCCGAACCGCTTTATATGGAGGCCATAGATACGTGGCTTGAGGCGTTGATAGAGACAGACAGCCCTGCCTCTGCATGTGATGAAGTCAACGGGATTTTCGAGAAGAACGATGAGTTGTGGCAGGTGACAGACCACTTTGGCTACAATCATCCTGTGTTGGCGGCAGCGCAGATTTGTTTTAGGCCATTCCACAGAATAAAATATACACTACAGTAGGCCCTCCCTATATTGACCTGTGCTATATCGACCTACGCTATATCGACCTACGCTTCGGCAGTCTTAACAGCCGCATGGGATATCTCAGAGACATCCATATTATCTCTTGCGGCTGGTGCTTCATGCTTGGGTGCATCCAGCGTCATAATCGACGGCATCATGGACATGGCAATGCCACACAACAACATCGCAAAGTTTGCAATGATATACCACACCGCTGCACCGAACTGATCAACAAGTGGACCCGCTATAATGTATCCAACGGGTGCAGCGAACTGGATGCCACTGGCAAAAACCGTAAAGAAACGGCCTTGCATTTCCGCGGGGACAATGGATTGCAGCAATGCTGTCAAAGAGGCGTTGAGCAGGCTGTGATTAAACGCGTAGATTAACATCCCCCCCAATGCAATGCCGAAGAACGATGTGGGCGCAAATCCAATGGCAAGCCCACCAAGTGCCATGCCCGATAGAGACAATGGCAACATACGTGTTTGTCGTTTGAACCCGCCCCAAATACCCAACAATAGACCGCCACCCACTGTGCCTATGCCAAAGCACGATTGGAGCCACCCAAGTTGTAGTGCCTCACCGCCAAAGTGTTCAGAGACAAGAATCGGCATAATCGCCATCATTGGGTTCGCAAAGAAGTTGATAATCATGCAGAGAACGATAATCCATACCAAACCTTGGGACTGCCAAATATAGACCATGCCTGCACGGACATCGGCCATAAAAGAAGATTTTGCAGAATCGTCACTTTCACCTTTTTCTGAAGAATCAATCGATGATGGGTTGGGGATATGGATGAAGAGTAGCGGGAGAATGGCAAAGGCGGCGGTCACAACATCAATGGTCATAATGACATGCAGTTGCATAATCGAGAGTGCAAGCGCACCCAATGGTGGCCCCGCAACGGTCAGCCCACCGCGCAATACTTGATTCACACCCTGTACACGGGCGAGATGTTTTTCGGGGACCATCAGCGTCGTTGTTGCCATCATCGCAGAAAAGTGGAAGATATTCCCCAACGAATTAATGATGCTGACCATATAGACATGCCACACAGCAAGACTGTCCGTCCAGAATAGATACGCCAGCAACGCAGCCGACAGCGCAAGTGTCCCGTCAGATGCGATTAAGATGGCTTTACGACTCCAGCGGTCAACCATTGTGCCGACAACGGGGCCAATGAGTATCTGCGGAACATAGGCAAAGAGAGCCAAGGTTGTCAATGTGATGGCTGATCCCGTTTGCTCTGTGAGCCACCAGATGACGGCAAACCGAGCCACACTGCTACCAATCAATGATAACGTCTGTCCCGTCCACATGGTAAAGAATGGGAAAGCCCACTGTATTGATTCTGTGCTTTTTGAGAAGTTGTCTGACATCAATTTTGACATATGTGAAGCACCTTTCATTGATGATACAAGTATAGCGTAAGAAGAGACCGAGTTTTTCAAAAAACTCGGTCTCTTCTTACGCTATACTTGTATCATCGCATTCCTCAAATTAAATTAAATGTGTAGAAATTTACCTGATTAATAAGACTT
>JBCCFC010000310.1:0-11470 GCA_039029935.1 Chloroflexota bacterium | reverse complement strand
TAGATTTCAAATAAATATTGATTGGTTTGCGCCTGATAGCGTTTTGTTTGCGGTGTTTGGGGCTGTGCCAAAATGTTTTGGAAATAGTCGATTGCCAATACCGGATTGCTGGTTTGATATATCTTCCCGATATTCATCTGTGCTTCAATTTCGGTCTGTGTATAGTTGAGTTTGTGAGAGATATCAATGCATTCATTCAAATATGAGATAGCCTGCGTTTCATCATCAAGACACGTATAGATCGTCCCTAATGTATCCAGTATGTTGGCTTCAAGACGCAGGTCTGGATAGCTCGCTTGGCGAATTAATCGTAGACTTTGCTGGCTATACTCCAACGCAGGTGCGTATTCCGCCAGCATTTTATAGGAGACGGCTAGCGAATTTAACACATTGGCCTTGTCATTCAGGTCCCCTGACATATCAGCAAATACAAGCGATTCCTCGCCATATTTGATGCCTTCACGATATTCATTTAAGATACAATAGATAATGTGAATTTTATGGAGTGATTGTACAAGTCCCCAGATGTAATCAACACGCTTGGCAAGGTCTAACGTCTGAAATCCAAAGGACAATGCATTTGAATAATCACCCAAAGCACCATAGACAGCCGACGTGTACAAATGTGTGTCAATAAGTCCAACCTCGGTTATACCAGCATCCGTTCCCCCTGTATCGGTTAACTCTGTTGCCTCATCCAACTGTTCAAAAAGTGTCTTCGCAGCCAGCAACTTGTCCAAAGAAACATCATAGGTCTCTAGTAGAAATGCACTGATCCCCCAATTACGCAAACTATAGGCGGTTCCTCTGTGGTAGGATTGTGTTGTTGCAAGGTCATGCGCCCGTAACGCCATTGATCGCGTTCGCTCAGGATCGCTTTTTCTTAATACCCACCCAAGCTCATTCATCAAATTAACCAGATGAACAGGGTCTATGTCAGGAGCGTGTTCTGCCTGCTGAAACTGCTCTTCTAAGGCAGCGATTTTCTCATCTTCTGTCTGTGTCAATGTATTTTCAATCATTTCATGTCTATACTATATTTGAGGTGTATTGGAATACAAAACTCGACCTTCGGGGGTGTCCAGAAAGACGTGAGTTCGATTCAATCATTTCTGGACACCTCCTGAAGGTCTTCCCCCACAAAACGCAATAACCTTATTCGATTTCAAACCCTAAATGTTTATTGAGCAATGCCACCAACTTCTCTTCCTCAAAACTCTCCGCAAGGGTTTCAATTTGCTGCATGAAAAGTCCATAACGCTCATCCTGTGCTGCGATTTGCTGTGTCATCGACTGCACACCCCACATGTCACCGAGCATGACCATCTCGTAGATGCCTTCCATCATCTCGGCGGGTGGAACCACCAACGGGGGTGGGGCTTCATCGTTTGTGGTGTCGCTTTGTGGATCACCTTGATCGCAGGCATAGGTCCATGTCAAATCGAGCATTTGACCGATTTGGTTGAGGAGTTTGCGAATATCAACGGGTTTGGGTAAAAAGCCATCAAACCCAGTGAGCTTGGTTTTCTTTTCAAAGAGTTCAATCACACTGGCCGAGATGGCAATGATGGGGATGTCCGCTGTGTGTGGATTGGCGCGAATCTCAGACATCGCCTCAAACCCCGTCTTTTTGGGCATAATGAGGTCGGTGAGAATCAAATCGGGGTGAATCGCATTGACCAACTCAACTTCTTCTTGCCCATCTTTGCCCTCAACAACCTGAAACCCCAACGGCTCTAAGAGGCTGGTCAACACCATCCGGTTCTCTGGCTTATCATCCACATTGAGAATTGTCCGTTGTCGCCCTTCATACCCGATAATGGCTGGTTCAGCATCCAGCATCATGGGCATGGCGTTGATGGTTGGGGTGACAGGAATTTCAAACCAAAATTGTGTGCCGACCTCTTTCTCGCTGTTAACCTTGATTTCACCCCCCATCAATTCCACCAACTGACGGCTGATTGCCAACCCAAGCCCCGTGCCTGTTTTGCGAATCTCAATATCACCCACTTGCTCAAAGGGATCAAAAATTTTCTCCAGTTCATCAGGGGACATGCCCACGCCGGAATCCTCCACATCAAAGCGCAGGATGACAGAGGGGGGGGCTGATTCACGCTGTGACGTTTGGTATAGTTCCATGCCCAATGAAACACGGAAGACAACGCCGCCACGCTCGGTAAACTTAACCGCATTGCCCAGCAGATTGAGCAATACCTGCCGTAGCCGTGTTTCATCCACTTCGATGCCCATCGGTAGATTGCTTACAGCAGTGTAGGTAAACCGAATCCCCTTTTCGCTGCTGCGCATCCGAATGATGTCCACGATATCCTTGAGAAAGGTTTCTAGGTGGATTTCATGCGGGTATAGCTCCATCTTGCGTGCCTCGATTTTGGAGAGGTCAAGGATATCGTTGATTAATTGTAACAGGTGATTGCCGCTGCGATAGATGACATTTAATCCTTGGATATGGCTATCGCTGACACCCTGTTCCCTTTGTAGAATTTGGGCATAGCCCAGAATGCCATTGAGTGGGGTGCGCAGTTCATGACTCATGTTGGAGAGGAATTCGCTCTTGGCTTGGTTGGCAACCTCAGCCTCCTCCTTGGCCTTGACCAGTTCATCCTCAACACGGCGTCGTTCGGTGATTTCGGCTTCTAGTTCTTGATTCTTGGTCTGCAATAGATCCGCAGCCTTGCGTGCGGCCTCGGTCCGATTGAGCACTTCCAGATTTTTAATCTTACGGTTACTCTCTTCGTTATAAATTTCTTGGTGGATTTTATAAAATTCTTCGTGGTGAAAGAGTGCCTGCTCAAAGTCACCCAGTCCTTTAAACTGGTTGGTGAGATGCTGGTTAGTTTCCGCCTGATACCGTCGGATTGTATGTTGATTTGCCTTTGCGAGGGCACTTTGCATATACTCGATGGCAAGCGTTGGGTTTTGTTTCTGATACATTCTGCCCAGATTCATCAAGGCACTAATTTCTGGTTCGATATAGTTGAGTTCGCGCGCAAGGGCGATACATTCATTGAGATGCTGCGTGGCTTGTTGCACATCACCCAACTGCGCATAGCTGTTGCCCAGTGTGTCGAGAATGGCCGCTTCCAGTCGGCGTTCAGGGTTATGGTGCTGTCGAATTAGCTGGAGACTTTGCTGACTATATTCAAGTGCCTGTGGATAATCTTCAAGTAATTTATAGGAAAGAGCCAGATTGTTCAAGACCTTGGCCTGTTCACCGACATCATTTAGCTTTTCGGATAGGGGCAATGCCTGCTCAAAGTATTTAATGCTTTGCGCATAATCTTTGACAAGCTGATAGGACAAGCTGATGTTATTGAGGAGTTGGCAAGCCGCCCATGTGTAGTCAACCTTTGTTGCCATCGCCAGCCCATCAAAGGCATATTCCAGCGAATGTGAGTAGTCACTCAACACGCCATGAACCGTTGATGTGTAGAGCAAGGTTTCCGCCAATCCCTCCGCATCATCCAACTGCTCAAAGATGGTGCGTGCCGCCAACAACTTTTCCAAGGTCACTTCATAATTACCCAGCCGCCACGCACAACTCCCCCAATTTCGCAGGCTGCAAGCAATGCCCTGTTGATAGTTGTGCAGACTTGCCAGTTCAAACGAACTTTTGGCAATCGCAAGCGTTTGCTCTGGTGCGGACTTTTTCAACTCCCACCCCAAGTCATTCATCAAGTCAATTTGAACCAACGGGTCGGTTGCTGCTTTTAACTGTGTTTCAAGGTGTTCAATCATTTCCTCGGATGTTTGACTGAATGGATGCGCTGTCATGAATGTTCCTTACGTGCTCTCACGATAACGGTTCATACCCTCTCCTGACCTCTCCCAGCTAGGGGAGGAATTGTCCCCGCCCTTAGTAGGGGAGGGATAGGGAGGGGTTCTCCGCTTCAAATGTCTGCCAGTTTATCGACTTCTGTCAGAAACGGTCTGTACCGTTGATCTTGTTCCAGTAACTGTTCTAAACCTTACTCAAGTTTAAATCCTAAATGTCTCTGCAAAAGCATGATTAATCTTTCTTCCTCAAATGACTCAGCCAGCGTATCCACCTCGTTCAAGAATGGTCGATATTGCGGTTCCCGCGCGATTAGTCGTTGGCTAATCGCCTGGACGCCCCACATATCACCCAGCATCACCATCTCGTAAATGCCTTCCATCATCTCTATGGGTGGCACAAGGATGGATGTCTGCGTGGGGCGATGTGGTGCTTCCTGCGGGTCTACAGCGGGTGGCGGTTCATCGCCCGCATAGACCCATGTCAAATTGAGCAGTTCGCCTATCAACTCCAAAAGGCGATTGATATCCACAGGCTTGGACAGAAACCCATCAAACTCCTTGATACGACCTTGGATTTGGCGCAGTTCAAAGAGGCTTGCAGAAATAGCGACAATGGGTGTTTGTGCCAATGCTGGCATGGCACGAATTTCGGTCAAGGCGTCAAAGCCAGTCTTACGTGGCATGACCAAATCGGTCAGAATGATGTCGGGCTGGTGTATCTTGGCGAGGTCAATCTCCTCTTGACCATCCTGCCCTTCGATGATGTCAAACCCCAATGGCGACAGCAGACTGTTCAGCACCATGCGATTTTCAGCTCGATCATCGACGCTCAAAACCGTTAAGCGTCGTCCAACATAGCCGACGATTGTAGACATGGTATCCAATGCTAACGAAGATACACGCTCGGCTGTTGGAACTATGATCTCAAACCAAAAACGAGTTCCCACATCCTTTTTACTGGTAACTTGGATATCTCCTCCCATCAATTGTACCAACTGGCGACTGATGGCGAGTCCCAAGCCTGTTCCCGTATTGTGCATCTTCGTTTCGCCAACCTGTTCAAAGGGCTGGAAGATTTTTCCCAATTCCTGCGCAGTCATACCGACACCGGAATCCTCAACCTCAAATCGCAATGTCGCACGACTCGATTGAGTACAGGTCTCGCCTTGGGATACCCGAAACATCACACCACCTGCATCGGTAAACTTGACCGCATTGCCAAGCAGATTGAGCAGCACCTGGCGTAGCCTTGTTTCATCAACTTTGATACCCGCAGGCAAGTCATCCGTCAGCGCATGGGTAAAGTAGATCCCCTTATCGGCACTGCGCACACGAATGATATCGGCGATGTCATTGAGAAACGTTTCGAGATGAATCTCCAACGGATATAGATCCATTTTGCGCGCTTCAATCTTAGATAGGTCCAAAATGTCATTGATCAATTGTAGCAGATGGTTGCCACTACGATGGATGACGTTTAATCCCTGCCGATGGGTATGGCTTATATTTTGTTCCCGTTGCAAAATCTGTGCATAGCCCAAAATTCCATTGAGCGGCGTACGCAGTTCATGGCTCATGTTCGAGAGAAAGTCGCTCTTGGCTTGGTTGGCAACCTCGGCCTGCTCCTTGGCAACCTCGGCCTCCTCTTTCGCCTGTACCAACTCACTCTCAATCCGTTTCCGTTCGTTGATCTCTGCCTCAAGTTCTTGATTCTTGGTCTGCAACAGCGCTGCCTCTTTGTACGCTGCCTCGGTACGATTCAACACTTCTAAATTTTTGATCTTGCGGTTGCTGTCTTCGTTAAAAATTTCTTCGTGGACCTGGTGAAAGGCTTCATAGTAGTCTAACGCTTGTTGATAGTTGCCTTGGCTCTTATGGATTTCGGCCAATCGCTGATAGGATTCAGACTGATAGCGAAGGATTTTATGCTGTTTGGCCTGTGTTAATGCCTCTTGAAGATAGTCAATGGCAAGCGCAGGATTGCTGGCTTGATACAATTTCCCAAAGTTGATCAATGCACTGATTTCGACATAGGTGTAGCCAATTTGACGCGAAAATTCAATACATTCATACAGATGAAGCGAGGCTTGCGCCTCGTTGTTCAGGTGAAAATAAACGTCGCCCAGTGTATCAAGGACATTGGCTTTGAGCCGAATCTCTTGTTCACCGCTTTGATGGATGAGTTGTAGACTTTGCTGACCACAGTTGAGAGCCTGTGTGTATTCATTGCGTAGTGTATAGGAGATAGCGAGATTGTTCAAGACCCTGGCCTGTTCAATCAAATCGCCCAACGCCTTTGCCGTCGCCAACGCTTGTTCAAGATAAGGACTGCTCTGATCATAATCGGCCAAAGACTGATAGGACAAGCTAATGTTGTTGAGAAATTGGCAGGCCGCCCACTGATAACGAATGTGTTTGGCGATATTTAATCCGACAAAGGCGTATTCCAATGCATGTGAAGAATCGCCCAAAATGCCATGCACAGTGGAGAGGTTGAGTAGAATTTCTGCCAAAGCGTGTTCATCAGCAATCTCCTCGGCCAGCGTTTTGGCCCTAAGTAACTTTTCAAACGCAGCCTCATAGTCACCCGTCTGGCAGGCACAATTGCCCCAGTTGCGCAAACTGTGGGCTATACCTTGTGTATAGTGATGTTCTGTAGCCAGCCTGTATGCTGTCTGCGATATCGAAATGGTCTGATATGGGTCAATTGACCTCATTTCCCAGCCCAATGCATTCATGAGATCGATCTGATGTAGTGGGTCCGTTGCCTGTCGAAGTTGGTGTTCAATCTGTTCAATTTTGCTGTTTAACGCGTGGTTATATTTTTTTGTCATAATGAATCAAATATTGTGTTTTTTCGTTGAAGCGACAAAAAGGGCAAGCGGTGAACTTGCCCTTTTTGTTATTTAGATTGTGACAATTCGATGTAAAAGTACGGTAAAATAGAAATCAGCTCAGCAATCTTTGTTCAGTTGTTTTTGCCATCACCATCTGTCAGCCGATAGCCATCAGCCGTTTCATCATAGACGACTGGACCAATGTACGGGGTTCCCGTCGACATACCAACACTGGCTTCACCAATCGGGTTCTCTGTGATGGCACTATAGTCCGGGATACTCAGAAACAAGCTGACACGATGTGTGCAAATTCATCAGCAAATGTGCGCTCGGAGCCATGACATCTGGCTTGACAAAGCCCACTGACGAGGGGTCTTGACGTGGCACACAGCTAGACCCACCTAGATGGTAGCCTGCACCCAAGGCAAGCACCAATTCATGGGGAGTATTGGGATTGTACGCATCACGTGTCATATAGGACCACGTTGCGTCCCAAATCGTATTGACATCGCCATCAAAGGCGTTACGTAACCCCACATATCAAGTTACTGTGCATAGTTGTATGCGAAGGCTGTTTTTGTTTGCTTTGCTGAGTTTACCCATTCCTGTAACCGCTCGTCAAATTGCAAGCGTTGAAAGACATCATAGGCGCGCTGGGCAGCGGCTGCATCAAACGCTTCATCGCCGCTTTCTTCTTTATATTTATAGCTAAATTCGGCCACAATAGGTGTTTCGGTGAATTCACCGTCGTACCAGACCACGATACCACATTCGCATTCCAGCACAGGGTCATCGTCAATCTGGAAGGACGCTCCTTCGATCACAACCTCATAGGCGGTAAAGTCGTTCACGATTTCGAGGGCTTTATCCTCGTCATAATCATGGCCCAACCGTTGGGGTAAATCAGGGAAGAGACGCCCTGGATCATCCATCTTGTTTAGCTTTTTGGTGGGTTTAATTTTACGCTTGTTGGAAAAGCTGTAGAGGCTGACAAAAATGGGTGGTTTGATATCTTGCTCAAACTTCATGTCCTCATCCTCGCCATCCTTGTCGCGCATATCACGCGCCTGCGATACATAGCGGTCACGGTGTCGAAACTTGAGCGTGACCTCGCGCTTATCAGGTCGGACGCGTTCACGGAAGACATAGCTATTGCCATTGAGGGTGTGCTCTGCGGTGTCATAAAAGCGTACAAGTCGTTCTTTATCAATCGTGTCTAGCATCCCCGCCGTTGGTACAAGGTCACGGATGACTGTGCTGAATATGTCCCAAAACGCATGGGTTTGCCGAACGAGTTCTTGGCGATTGCCCGTGAACCTGTGGGGTTGGAGCATGATTTTATATTCGCGAGATGTGATTGGTTGTTCTAACATGGTTTCCTCCAAGTTAAGATGTCTCGTTTTTCAATATTGTGTCTACAGATGAGTGTAATGATGGTAAATCATCAATAACTGTATGCCAGACAACAACGAGATTGACACCAAAATACTCATGAATCAGTTTATCTCTCGTTCCTGCGATACTCCGCCAAGGGACATCTGGATATTGAGACCTCAGTGAATCAGGGATATGTTTTGTTGCTTCCCCAATGACTTCTAATGCACGCACAACCGCAAATATCGTCTTTTTATCTTCTCGAAAATCTTCCAATGACATGCCATCAACAAAACTGATTGCGGCATCTGTATATTCAATAATATCAGATAGATAGTCCAGATAGTCTCGTTTTGAAGTCATACTGGCACAACCTCTTGCAAAATAAATTTACCAATTCTTGGTCTTAGAGAATCTTTCATAACAAGATCAACTTTAATGCCTAATTCATCTGATATATAATCCTCTAGTTCAATATATTTAAACAAGCTAGGTGTTTTTGTGAATGTAACCAGCAGATCAAGATCGCTATCATCGTGTTGCTCTTGGCGAATATACGACCCAAAGACACCCAACGTCTCTACATGGTATGTTTCTTTCAAAAATGGCATGACCTGTTTTAAATAGTCGAAGATTTCAGCTAATGTTTTTTTCACATCTCCTTCCTTTCTTCAATCCCCACCTCACGCATCAGCTTCCGCAGTGCCATCACCGCAATCTCCATCTTCTCAGCACCACTATAGCCACCAGACGGCCCTGCAATCTTCAGATGTGGTTCCAACGACAAAACGCCATCGTAGCCTTTTTCCAATAAGTTTGCCAACAACTGGTCAACCTGCCCATCCCCTTCACCCACAGGCACAACACGCCCTTCACCCAAGATGGCATCCTTGATATGGACATAGGCAATAAACGGATGCAATCGCCCCCACCATTCAGTCACTTGGTTGGCCGCTCCACATTGGACAAAATTGGCTGGGTCCCAGATGAAGCGCAAGCGGGGATGGTTAATGGCAGCGAGGATGGTGTGGCAGCGTTCGGGAAGGTCGCCGACAAGGTGCTTTTCGTTTTCGAGCAGCAGTTGCACGTCCAATTCGCCCGCACGGTCGGTCAGTTGTTGCAGACGGGTGATGGCGTCATCCATGACAGCTTCTGTCACATCGCCATCCGGTCGAAAGGAAAACATGCGGATATTGGTTGTGCCAAGCGCATGGGCAACTTCGGCAATGCGCGCCAGTCGTTCCAGTTCATTGCTGATCGGGGCTGCGATGGGTGACTTGCCGATGGGGCTACCAATGCAGGCCACACTGACATTGTTGTCGGCACAGAGGGTGTTGATGTTTTGTATATGGTCGGCTGTGAAATCTGTACACACAACGCCCCATGCCTTGCGCACGTCGATATGTGGAATGCCCAATTTGTGTAATCCCTGTACTTGTGCTTCAAAATCAGTGGCGAGTTCGTCGCCAAATGCGCTAATTCGCATGGTCTTTTCTCCTTGTGTGTTATATAATTTGTACTGTGAAATTGATTTACAGAAATTGATTTATAGATAGAGTATATCATAAACTGAGTCGTTATAATAGACTATCTATTATGACTACGTATCAACCGTGAAAAGGACACACATGCATGTTGACGCTCAAGCCACCTACACTCACAACTGGAGATACCATTGGCATTGTTGCCCCCTCTCTCCCTCTTTTCTCAAGCTGGCAGTCGGGTTACGAACAGGGCAAAGCGTTACTGAGGTCATGGGGGTTTGAACTCCATGAGGGAAACACAATTCAATTGCAACATTGGTGGTCGGCTGGGACACCACGTGAACAGGCAGAGGATATCCATGCCATGTTCATTGCTCCCTCTATCCGCGCAATTGTAACATTAGCGGGTGGGTTTTCTGCGTTACCAGTACTCGATAAGCTTGACTATGCGCTCATCCGCCAGCACCCAAAGCCATTTATCGGCATGAGCGACATCACGCTCTATCACTGGGCCATGTTATCACAGTCAGGGCTGCTCGGCTTTCATGGCAACACGCTTCTTGAAGGCTTTGCGGACTTTTATACAAACGCACCCACAGAACATCAATTACAACTGAAAGAAACCTATCTCCATTTGCTCACAGACCCAACGCCATTGGGGACATTGCCTCAATTGGCGGAACGAACATGTCTACGCCCCGGCATTGCACAGGGTAAATTGATTGGGGGTAATCTCAAACGGTTTGTGACTCTTACGGGGACGAAGTATGATTTGCCCAAATCTATGTTTGATGGAGCAATTCTCTTTTGGGAAGAAATCGGCGAAACGCTCTACGATATCTCCATGAACCTCTACAAGTTGGCCCATCTTGGAGTGTTTGATCAAATCGCTGGTATGATTATCGGCAAGCTTACATGGGTCAATCAGTATTTTGACGAAATTGACCATCCAGCCCCCTATGAAGCCATCCTCTATATCCTAAACGACTATTCATTCCCGATTCTAGCTGCGGATGATTTTGGACATCAGATGTCGATGCTCCCATTGGTGATGGGACTGGATACGAGGATTGACAGTGTTCAGGGGACGATTGAATTGATAGAGGCAGCGACAATTTAAGTTGGAGTTGCAAAAAAGGCCAGAAATGACTATAGTTATTGGCGAGAATTATTGTCTATAACAGTATTCTCAGTCCACCAAGTAGCCTCACTACCACCATTGAATATTCCAGAAACTATATACGATCAGACCACACCTGAAGAGAACGTCAAGAACAATGAATTAAAGCTTACTGATGAATATCAACTAAATGAAGAAGATGATCTAACAACTGACGAGAAACACCAATTGCAAGAAGATATCGAGCAACTAGAATCACTAAACGTGGACCCTACACCTCACATCGTTATCACCAGAAATGCTAAACGACTAACAAAGGATCTTCAAGAAGCAGGATTATTACCCAAGAAGAAAACTTCAGCTGCCAACAAACCAGTCACCAGTAGCAAGAAATTGGCAAAAGAATTACGCAAACTCACAATCGACATGGCTGACATTGCTTTCTCTACCATTACCACTCCCGATCCCATGACCTTCATTAATCTGCCAGAACCACACACATACCATGAAGTGCTTCAACGCCCTGATCGCCCCTTTTGGATTGGTGGAATGAAGAATGAATATGGTAACATGAAGGACAAAGAAGTATGGATAGTGCAGCAGACTGGTGGCCAAAGGTTTTCAACAAGTCGTTGGAGTAGACTTCCCCCATTTATACGCGCCAGTATGTGCTGACATCACCTTACGATTTTTACTGGTTATTCGCATGCAAAATCCCAAATATGTTATGTTGTCATTAGACATTGAGACCGCCTTCCTTTACGGAGAAATTGATGAGCCTATTTACATGAAACTTCCTGATGGATTCACTGACTTTGGTGCTGAAATATTTGGTATACAACTTGATCCCAATCAAGAAT
>JBCCFC010000309.1:0-11475 GCA_039029935.1 Chloroflexota bacterium | reverse complement strand
GTGTGATGGTGTGATGGTGTGATGGTGTGATGGTGTGATAGTGTGATAGTGTGATGGTGTAGTTCGCAAATTATTTGCTCACTCATCATCTACTATTCACTATTCACTATTCACTATTCACTATTCACTATCACACCGCCACACCCCCACACCATCACACCCTAGTGTCCTGTACCCAAGCTCCACTCGTTCAGGTAGGCTTCCTGCTCGGCTGTCAATGTATCGATCTCGACGCCCATTGCTTGCAATTTCAGGCGAGCAATCTCGCGATCAATCTCTTCTGGGACATTATAGACATCGCCCTTTAGATCGCTACCCATCTTCAACATGTACTCGGCGGCCAATGCTTGGTTGGCAAAGCTCATGTCCATGACCGCGCTGGGGTGGCCTTCGGCTGCGGCTAAGTTGACCAAGCGACCTTCACCTGCTACATAGATGCGGCGACCGTCGGGTAATGTATATTCATCCAAGAACTCGCGTACACGGGTGATCTTGGTGGCTCGTGCGGTCAGGTCTTTCATGTTGATTTCAATGTCGAAGTGACCACTGTTAGAAAGAATTGCGCCATCACGCATGACATCAAAGTGATGACTGTCAAAGACGTGCATATCGCCTGTGGCACTACAGAAGATGTGACCCTGTTGTGCGGCTTCGGTCATTGGCATGACACGGAAGCCATCCATGACGGCTTCTAAGGCACGCAGTGGATCAACTTCAGTGACGATAACATTTGCGCCCATGCCAGCCGCGCGCATCGCAATACCTTTGCTACACCAGCCATAACCACCAACAACAAAGTTCTTGCCAGCTAGCAAAATGTTGGTCGCACGCACGATACCGTCAATGGTACTTTGGCCTGTGCCATAGCGATTGTCGAAGAAGTGCTTGGTCATGGCATCGTTGACAGCCATTACAGGGAAGAGCAACTTACCCTGTGCAGCCATAGCCTTGAGGCGGATAACACCCGTGGTTGTTTCTTCTGTCCCGCCAACAACGTTCTCTAACAGATCGGCGCGCTCCGTGTGCAACATGGCAACCAAGTCCATTCCATCATCCATTGTAATGTGTGGCTCGATGTCGAGAACACGTTGCATGTGCTCATTGTATTGAGCATTGGTTTCGCCCTTGATGGCATAGACGGGCATCTCATAATGGGAGACCAACGCTGCCGCAACATCATCCTGTGTACTCAATGGGTTGCTCGCACAGAGTGCAACCTCAGCACCACCCGCGATGAGAATGCGCATCAAATTCGCCGTCTCACTGGTCACGTGCATTGCCCCAGCAACACGAATCCCCTTGAAGGGCTGTTCTTTCTTAAAGCGTTCTTCTAGCAAGTCGAGAACAGGCATCTCTTTCGCAGCCCATTGCATCCGAAATCGACCCTGATCGGCCAAATTGATATCTGCAATATCATAGTTTAAGTTTGACATTTTTTGTTTTTGATCCAAAGAATTATTTTAGTATCTATCAATGACTCTGCTGCAAAAAGGTCAAAATCGCCCAAAAGTCCGACTTCTCACCAGTGGTAGAAATCATCAAATTCTACAGAAGTCGGACTTTTTTCAGCAGAGTCATCAATCGCTATATAAAAAGCGAATGTTTAACATAAATAGTTAGCCGCCGATTGCCAGCCGTTCTAGTTCTGGTTCATGACCAAAGTTGGCGGCATAGCGGTCGGCAAATGTGACCCAGTTGAATTGATGCGTGGTTGTGCCAACGTTCTCCAAGCAGAAGGTGCTACACAATGCCCCGACGCGGCCACAGATATCCCATCCCAGTCCTTGATCAAGCGCAGCAAAGAACCCTGCACGGAACGCGTCGCCCGCCCCTGTCGGATCAATCATGTGATCGACGGTAGCGATGGGAATATGCATCTCCTCGGCGTTGGCACCTGTGCCACCATAGATGACACTACCCTTGGCACCCAGTGTCATGACTAGATTTTCAACCTGCCCCCGAATATCGTCCAGGCTCCAACCCGTCTTTTTCTGGATGACCGCCAGCTCATATTCGTTGCCAAAGAGATAGGTCGCGCCTGGGATACTTTGTGCCAAATCTTCGCCACTTAAAAAGGCTACCTGTTGGCTTGGATCATAGACAAATGGAATGTCTAAGTCGCGACACTCTTGTGCATAGTTGATCATGGCAACTGGATCGTTGGGGCTGATGATCACCAATGATGCGTCATCAAGTCCACGGCTTTGCAAGCTGTAGTTGCGAGCATGGGCCATTGCACCTGTGTAAAAGTTGGCAATCTGGTTTTGCTCCAAATCTGTGCTAACAAAGAAACTGGCCGTAAAGTCCTCGCGGATTTCAATGATATGGTCCACATTGATTTCTTGTGCCACCAACCACGCATGGTAATCACCAAAATCTTGCCCGACGGTTGCCAGCAAAATAGGGTCGTCACCCAGCAATTTCATGGTGTATGCGATGTTTGCCCCTACACCACCACGCTCACGCTTCATGGAATCGACCAAAAAACTGAGGCTTAGGTTCTCCAATTGTTCGGGGATAATTTGTTCACGGAATTTCCCCGAAAATGTCATCAAATAATCATAGGCAACCGAGCCAGTGATGACAGTTGTCATGTGATTTCCTCCACGTTGTATAAGTCATGCCAGCGATAATGGTAGGTTAGTATTCGGTACGTCGGTATTCGGTCGTCAGTTACTCACCACTGACCTACTGACCACTAACCTACTGACCACTAACCTACTGATCACTAACCTACTGATCACTGACATAACCTTCGACTACATCTTAAGTTTCTCCGCCCGCCCATGCCAATCGACGACCGCAGGCGGAAGTTCATGGGTTTGCAGTTTATCGAGCAATTCATCTGGCTGTTCGGCAACAAAAATCAGTTCACGGTGAGTAGGGCGTACAAAGCCCTCGGCTGCGACATGGTCGATGAGTTGCACCAATGGGTCAAAAAAGCCATCTACATTGAGTAGCCCAATGGGTTTGGCATGAATGCCCAGTTGCGCCCACGTAATCATCTCAAAGAGTTCTTCGAGTGTTCCATAGCCGCCTGGCAACACAATAAATGCATCTGCACGACTTTCCATCATTGCTTTACGCGTATGCATGGAATCGACTTCAACCACCTCGCCAACACCACCACCCATGATTTCCTTGGACATCAACGGTCCCGGGATAACACCTGTCACGTTGCCACCATGTTGATCGACACTGCGAGACACGGCACCCATCAGCCCAATGTTGCCCGCGCCATAGATCAAGTCAATGTTACGGCGCGCCATCGCTGCGCCAACTGCTTCTGCCGCCACCATATACGCGGGGTTCTTACCAGGACTTGACCCGCAAAAGACACAAACCATATTTAAAGTACGCATTATAGTTTTGCTTCCGCTGTTTCTTTGGCCTTTTTGAGGCTCTCGGTAAAGGGCGGATAACAGATGCCTTCTTCAGTAACAATGCCTGTGATGTAGCGGTGCGGCGTGATATCAAAGGCTGGGTTATAGACAGGTACGCCTTCAGGTGCAATGGCACGTAGACCAATTTCCGCAACCTCCTCTGGCCCTCGTTCCTCGATAGGAATCAGATCGCCGCTGGCTAAGTTTGTATCCACTGTGCTGGTTGGCGCAACACAATAGACCGGAATCCCATTTTCTTTGGCAACAACGGCCAGTTTGTAGGTCCCGATTTTGTTGGCAACATCACCATTGGCGGCGACTCGATCCGCACCAAAGATGACAACATCTACCTGGCCATTGAGCATCAGATAGCCTGCTGCATTGTCGGCAATCAGATGCATAGGCACTTCCGCCCGCATCAACTCCCATGCACTCAGGCGCGCACCCTGCAAACGGGGGCGAGTTTCATCCACCCATACATGAATATTTTTGCCCTGCTCATGACAGGCATAGATAACGCCAATGGCTGTACCAAAGTCAACCGTTGCCAATGAACCCGTATTGCAATGATGGAGCAGATTGGCCCCATCTGGGATGACTTCTGCACCGTTGTAACCCATCCGCCGGTTGATCTCAACATCTTCATCCGCCAACCGTTGCGCCTCGGTCAACAATGCCTCTTTCATAGCAGCGACATCTTGGGTGTCCAACTTTTGGGCATGATTTAGCAAGCGTGTCGTCGCCCACGTTAGGTTAACAGCCGTTGGCCGTGCCACATCCAAAACCTCTTTGGCCCCCTGTAATTCAGCCAATAAATCAGCCGTTGTTGTGGCTTGGCTAATCTGCCCCGCCAATGCCATACCAAACCCACCCGTTGCCCCGATTGCAGGTGCACCACGTACATACATCTCGTTGATGCTACGAGCAACGCCCTCAATCGTATCAAATTCTGCAATGACAAACTCAGCGGGCAAAAGCCGCTGGTCGATCATTTTGACTTTATCGTCTTCCCAATAAACAGTTCGCATTGTAATCTCCGTAAAAGT
Organism: Chloroflexota bacterium; assembly: GCA_039029935.1. Lineage (GTDB taxonomy): Bacteria > Chloroflexota > Anaerolineae > Caldilineales > Caldilineaceae. The sequence continues at coordinate 7,046 of JBCCFC010000309.1, read as the reverse complement.
TGAAGGGTTGAAAAGTGGAAAGGTTGAAGATATGACCACGATACAATTGTATTCATATCACCTGAACGCACGTCGGTGTCTCTTCTTCCGCTTTTCAACCCTTCAACTTTTCCACTATTCCTAGGCAACAAAAAACCCTCCGGCTTACGCCGAGAGGGTGTGAAATGCCACTCCGTAATACACACCCTGCTGATATTTTCTGTTTGCCATTACTTCCATCTTGTAGATAAGCATAAGATCAATACAAAAATCAAACTTGTGACAAAAGATACCAAGTTTGCTTATTGTTGTTTTATGCTTACCCACATGTAGTTAGCAACCGAAAACCAGGACTCCAGCAGGTTGTCGAGGGAAACTGGATACATATGATCCAGACTACATGGGCTAGTTGTATAGAACACAAGCGGGAAGGTTATCATAACCTCAAACTTGTGTCAAAATTATGGATAGGCTGAAAATACATTTGTTGTATCAGGTTATGATGGTTGTATGTATGTCTTGGTCGTATTATAATGGCTCCGTCAATCAAGTTGGCTATTTGATGTTTGTGATGTCAGCATGGGCAGATATATTTTTTGACAAAGGCGGTTTGGATGTTAACAAGTTTGCGGGTACAACGGTATAAGAGTTTATTTGATGTGGCGATTGATTTTGAGCCATTGACTGTTTTTATTGGACCGAATGGATCGGGGAAATCTAATATTTATGAAGCAGTTTTTATGTTCGCTAGCAATCGCAGTTTTGTTGATTATTCAACGTTATCTGTAGAGCTACACCAAGGCCTAGTTCAAAGAGGCATTATCAATTTACAAGAAGGCCATAAATTAGTTGATAATACAAAAAATAAATTTTGGAGAGGAGATATTGAGTATCCGATTAGGTTAGAAGCGAAAGGTAAAATGATAGAGAAATGTAAAATATATAATTTTGCCCCATATGATATTATGAAAGACAGCTTTAGCCCGATGCAATCATCAGGTGAAGGAATTGCAAATGCTCTGGCAGAAGTACTTTTTGATGATCGTGATCTATTCATTGAATTAGAAAAGCGGTTCACAAATCTCGTCCCTAATGTATCCCGTATTTCACTAAAACAAAAAGAGCTTAACCGGCAAAGAGTCAATTCATTACGCCTTGCAGACAAACACTCCGACTATTTGATTCCAGCCAATGATATATCTGATGGGACATTAAGGTTACTCGCATTTTTAGCGGCTTTATATGATGTTGATTCACCAGACATTATTTGCTTTGAAGAACCGGAGAATGGTGTTCATCCGTGGCTGCTTGGTAAAATTATGGAACTGCTAAACCAAATAGCAAGAGATGGGATACGCGGAAAACCGACTCAAATTATTGTCACAACTCATTCTCCAATTCTGCTCAACTATGTGGAGCCAGAACAGATTCGTGCAGTGGAACTTGATGAAGAAGGCAAAACCCAAGTCCATGCCTTGCCAGTCGAGTCAAAGCGTTTTCAAAAGGCATTGGAGGCATACGAAGGCGATTTGGGGGAACTCTGGTTTACCAACTTATTTGGAGGCAACCCATCGTGAATCGTCCCTTACGTATTGGGTTATTGGCTGAAGGCCCCGCTGAGTTGGGGCGTAGTGTGCCTTACCTTCGACCAGAGGATGGCGGAAAAGTAATTCCTCAATCTGATGAAGGTGCGTTACACGCGCTCATCCGTCGTGAGTTAGCTCAAATGGATATCCAAGACTGTGCTTTTATTCATCGGCATCCATCTCGAAAAGAGCGTCGAAAGGGGCAAGTTCGGGTTGGTTACTCTATTCTTGAACCCAGATACCTTGCACAGATTGTGAGTATGTGGAAGCCAGAAGAAATTGATATGATTGTCGTCGTTGTTGACGCCGATGCAGAGATTGAGAAGAGACAGCAAAGATTGGAGACAGCACTTGATACAATTCGAGACAACCATCTGGATGTAGACGAAAATGAAATTGACGATCAAAGTTCAGGTGGATTAGCAATTCGTAGTCTTGAGGCATGGCTATTGGCTGATGCCCATCTTCTTAAAACAAAATTAAGTGTCAAACTGCCCACTGGTTTGCTCAAAGATTTAGAAATCTTGCCTGCGGATTCATCAGATGCCAAAAATGCGAAAAATATTCTCGACGCAGCAATTTCATCATCATCGTACCTCAGCGAATTCACGGTAAATAAACGTGAAATGCAGATTCGGTGGGAGTTGGGAGCCGAAATATCATTATCAAAAATCAAACAGCATTGTCCTCAAGGATATGTTTCATTTGTCAATAGTTTAGTCGAAACTGCTCAACGAACAGTAGAACGATACAATTTATATTAGCAAAGTTATTGGAGAAAAATCATGCCAACCATTTTTGGAGAAACCTACACAAAACGTCAACTATTAGATCACGTCGGTGATATCAGCCAAGTCGCCAACATTCGCCGCGCCGAACTCACGGAAGGGAATGAACGCGGTGCAGGGCTAGTCGAAGTCTACAACGCATCCGGTCTATGTTTCTCAGTCCTACCCGGTCGCGCATTGGATATTGCCTCGGCACATTACAAAGGGATACCGCTGGCCTATCGCAGCAATACAGGCGATGTGGGACCCTCCTTCTATGAACCACAGGGCTTTGGCTGGATGCGGGGCTTCTTTGGTGGGCTGGTCACTAGCTGCGGTATGACCTTTGTCGGTCATCCAGAGGTGGACCCCGAAGAGGAAGGCGAGGAGTTAGGTCTGCACGGACGGCTTGCTCATCTGCCTGCCAAGGGGGTTCTCGCTGAGGGCAATTGGGATGGCGATGATTATGTGATGCAGGTACGAGGCAAGATGCGTGAGGCAGTTTCTGGTGGTCTAAATCTGGAGATGAGGCGTGAGATCACAACGGTGTTAGGTGAAAAATGCCTGCGCATCCATGATCGTGTTGAAAATTTAGGTGTCACTACATCACCGCTGATGATTGTCTATCATACCAATCCTGGCTTTCCTGTACTGAATGCGGGATCACGGTTGTTGCTTAAGAGCAAGAAGAGCATCGAATGGCTAGAAAATAGCGAAGTGGGACCCAATGACTATGCAATCGCGCAAGGCCCACAGGATGAAGAGCATGACAACGTATTTGTTCATTATCCCGTTGCTGATGACGAAGGCAATGTCCATGTGGGTTTAGTCAACGACGCGCTCGAATTTGGGCTTTACTGGAAATTTTCTCTTGCCGAAATTCCTATCCTTAACCATTGGCAACACTTCCATCGCGGCAACTATGTCACAGGGATTGAACCAGGCAATGTCAGCGTCCTCGGTCGTGCGTGGAATCGTCAACATGGCACAATACAATATATCCAACCAGACGAGGTGCGTGAGTTTCATCTGGAAATTGGTGTGTTGGATGGAGCCGATGAGATTGCAGCGTTTGAGAAAAAGGTTGAAGCGTTGAAAAGTTGAAGGGTTGAACATGACTAAATTTACTGGATTTTCGCAGACAGGGATTAATTTTCTGGCAGAGTTGGCACAGAATAACAATCGTGAGTGGTTTACAGAGCATAAGGACGTCTATAAAAGCGAAATTGTGACGCCCGCATTGGCGCTTATCACTGAACTGGGCGAGCGGCTAAAGATGATTTCACCGGGCATCAATGCTGATAAGCGCACAAACGGTGGCGGGTCATTAATGCGCATCTATCGTGATACGCGCTTCTCGAAAAACAAGACGCCCTATAAGACCAACTTGGGCATTTTCTTTTGGGAAGGCAGCAGTAAAAAGATGGAATGTCCCGGATTTTACTTTCACATCGAACCCAATGATATGTGGATTGGTGCAGGGCTATATATTTTCCCCAAGGCGGTTCTTGCACCCTATCGTGAAGCTGTGGATGATGAGAAAAAAGGGATGGCATTACAGGAGATAGTCACCGAGCTACAGGAAAAAGGGTATATTGTTGACAGCATCGACAAATACAAACGCATCCCACGAGACTACCCCAAAGACCATCCCCGTGCTGACCTGCTCAAATACAAAGGCATCTTTGGGCGCATCGAATCCATCCCCATTGAAAGTATCACCTCCGCCGATTTGATTGATGTATGCTACGATCATTGTGTTGCCGTCAGCCCACTGCACAAGTGGCTGGTGACGAACTTGCCAGTGTAATGGTGTGATGGTGTAGGGGTGTGATGGGGGACCGTGAACTTGTCAACCTTCAACCCTTCAACCTTTCAACCTTTCAACCCTTCAATCTTTCAACTTTTTCAAGGTGATACAATGAGCACAATGCATATTGAGGAATCGCTGTTGATTGCGGCCAGTCCAGGGAAAATTTATGGTGTGATTACTGATTTTGAGGTGGGACATAAGGCGATTTTACCGCCGCAGTTCACCGATCTACGTGTCGAGGTTGGTGGTCAAGGAGAAGGGACCATCGCCATTGCCGAGATGAACGTGATGGGGCAAAAGAGCGTGTTCCGACTACATATTACAGAGCCAGAGCCGGGACGTGTGATGATTGAAGCGGACCCCGACGCGGGTGTTGAGACGACATGGACGCTTGAGCCAGTGAGCGATACCGAAACAAAGGTAACGATTTCATCCAAGATGCAGACCAGTGCGGGGATAAAGGGGTGGATTGAACGGCTGGTTACACCGTCGATTACGCAAGGCATTTATAAAGAAGAATTGCAGTTGCTGGCAGATTATGTACGAGCGTAGTTTATATGTCGTGCATTGCCCATTTGAAACTGTCTGTGCCGCTCGTTCGTTATCAAATCGTATCAAACCAAGTTGTCTATCTGGACAAGATACGCTATCATTGAATTGAAATTAATCTAACATTAAAGAAGGGCTGTGTTGTTCGCAATCTTGCAACCTGCAACTTTGCAACCTGCACCCTTCCACGTTTCAACAAAGGAGCGATAAATGAAAACACGAGCCGCTGTTGCATGGGAAGTCAACAAACCATTGGAGATTGAAGAGATCGAGATTGGTGGTCCCAAAGAGGGGGAAGTCCTCATCCGTAACGTTGCCACAGGTGTTTGCCACACCGATGCCTACACACTCTCTGGTGCAGACCCAGAGGGTCTCTTCCCGTGTATTTTGGGCCATGAAGGTGGCGCCGTTGTTGAGGAAGTCGGTCCTGGTGTCACATCAGTGGCTCCTGGCGACCACGTGATTCCACTCTACACCGCCGAATGTGGTGAGTGTAAATTCTGTACGTCAGGCAAGACCAACCTTTGTGGCTCTGTGCGCGTCACACAGGGGCAGGGCTTGATGCCAGACGGTACGTCACGCTTTTCGAAGAATGGCAAACCTATCTACCACTTCATGGGGACATCAACCTTCTCTGAATACTCAGTGATTGCTGAAGTATCAACGGCCAAAGTGAGCAAGGCAGCACCGCTAGAGAGTGTTTGTCTGCTCGGTTGTGGCATCACCACAGGAATCGGTGCGGTTCTCAACACCGCCAAAGTCGAGCCGGGATCAACGGTCGCCGTCTTTGGCATGGGTGGGGTTGGCTTGAGCGTCATTCAGGGTGCGGTCATGGCAAACGCCGAACGCATCATCGCCGTTGATATCAACGAGGATAAATTTGAGTTCGCCAAGCAGATGGGTGCGACCGATTGTGTCAACCCCAAAAACTTTGACGATCCCATTCAGAATGTCATTGTTGACATGACCGACGGTGGTGTGGACTACTCATTCGAGGCAATTGGCTTGGCCGAGACTATGCGCGCTGCACTGGAATGCTGTCACAAAGGCTGGGGAGAATCAACCATCATTGGTGTCGCTGCCTCTGGTGTCGAAATCTCAACACGACCTTTCCAACTGGTTACAGGTCGGGTCTGGCGTGGAACCGCCTTTGGTGGCACAAAGGGCCGCAGCCAGTTACCGGGCATGGTTGACCAATACATGAATGGTGAAATCAAGATTGACGAGTTCATCACCCATACCATGCCACTGGACGACATCAACAAAGCATTTGACCTGATGCATCACGGCGAAAGCATCCGCTCGGTCATCCACTTTTAAAATTTAGTTGAAAGTTGATAGTTGAAAGTTGATAGTTGAAAGTAACCCCACCGCCTATGGGCGGTTCAAACGGGAAGAAACAGAATTAAAGTGAAATATTTTGCACTAAAAATTCTTGTTTCTTAGGAGTTGATAGTTGATAGTGTTTACTTTTACCTATAGGGTTTAGACAAGACATATTTCAACTCTTCAACCATCCAACTCTTCAACTCTTCAACCATTCAACTCTTCACTATCAACTTTCAACTTTCAACTATCAACTAAAAACATGACAACAATAAACCAAGTAAGTCGAACCAAAAGCTTTGGTGGCTGGGTGGAGGTGTACACTCATGCCTCGACTAGCTGTAATTGTGATATGACTTTTGCGGTCTACGTACCGCCACAAGCTGTGGATGGCAATGTACCCATTCTTTACTGGCTCTCTGGCCTGACTTGTACACATGAGAACTTTATTACGAAGGCGGGGGCACAACAGTTTGCTGCCGAAGCAGGTGTGTTGCTGGTTGTGCCAGATACCAGTCCACGCGGGGCTGGCATTGACGGCGAAGATGAAAGCTATGACTTTGGTACAGGTGCGGGCTTCTATCTGAATGCCACCGTTGACACGTGGTCTACCCATTATAATATGTACGACTACATCGTCAGCGAACTGCCTGAACTTATCTATGCTAACTTTCAGGTCGATTCAAGCCGTGAAAGCATCTTTGGTCACTCAATGGGTGGACATGGCGCATTGACTATTGCGCTCAAGAATTTGGGACGCTATCGTTCGGTGTCAGCCTTTGCACCCATCTGCGCACCCACCCAATGTCCTTGGGGACAGAAAGCCTTTAGCGGGTATCTGGGGGATAACAATCAAGATGTGTGGCTACAATACGATGTAAATCACCTTGTCCAGCAGGTGGCACAGGAGCAGCGACTGCCTATCCTAATCGATCAGGGTGCAGCCGATGGCTTCCTAGAGGGCGAACTCAACTTTGACCTCTTCAAGTCAACCTGTGCGGCGATTGACTATCCGTTGACTGCCCG
>JBCCFC010000308.1:0-11480 GCA_039029935.1 Chloroflexota bacterium | reverse complement strand
GGTATAGAGACTCTCCACGACATTGTTATCAACCGCATCGGGATAGAAGCCACCCTGTAAGGTGATGCTCTTGTTGATATAGACAATCTGTGTGTGTGGGGATCCCTCTGGGCCTCGTTCGGCCAACTCGGTGTATGTGCCACCCGCAATCTTGATGATGTCACCCGCTTCTGCCGAATCGACCGCCAACTGGATCGAGCCACAGGGGTCGGTCACATCATCGCATGGAGCCGTACCCACACCCGTTGTCGTCACATAGCGCACCCCTCGTGCCGGAAAATACTCATCCGCGCCCATGTCGAGAACCACCCCCTGTGGACGGCCATTGATGTCACGGTCGATGCCATCCCAGCGAGTTGTGCCATCCACATCCATCATGCCTGATGCTGTCCCCGCAAAGCCATAGGCAGCCGAGGCACGTTTGATGTGATAGCCATCGTTGCGGAAAACGGGATCACCTGTACGGTCGTTGGTACGGTTGACGCTGGCGCCAAAGTCCGTGCCTGCGCCATCTTCATCCGAGTTGTCAAACCAGAGCGTATAGTCCATATTGATGGTCGGGGCATGATACGTTTCATAGTCGATGGGGAAGCTGCCCACAAAGATTGTGTCAGTGGTTTCGGCGGGTTCAGCCTGAATTGCTGTCCCCAGATTGAGGGCGACGATGCTATTGTGGAGGTTGAGGTTGGTCTGCCCATAGGCCATGACGGTGGTGTCGCTCTCGTTGTGCGCAATGGTGTTGTGGTAGAGGTCGAGCGGAGTATCGGTTTGGAGATTGGCAAAGAGCGCACTGCCGCGCCCTGCCAAGTTGAACCCAAAGAAGTTGCTGTCTACAATCGGCTGCACACCGACTTGGCGGTCGAGATAGAGTCCCCCGCCATCGCTGGTGTCCGGTGCGGGGTCTTGGTCAGAGTTAAAGGTGCTGTTGCTCTGGATGAGGTTGTTGACAATGGTTGACTGGCTCTGATAGACATAGATACCACCGCCACGCGTCGCCTGATTGGTGCTCAGAGTACAGCCGCGAATGGTGGCCGTACTCTGGTCCACAGCGATGCCACCACCGCCACCAGCCTCCAGCCACGCCGTCTCTTCATTGCCATCAGGATCCGTGGTCAAGACATAGGTCGGTGTGCCTGTGGCTATGTTGTTGATGATGGTACAGTTGTCGCCGCTTGTCTGCCCAAACTCATCCATATCACTGTCACCCGTAACCAAGGCGTTGGTGCGGTCGAGATAAATTGCGCCCCCCATCTGCGCCCGATTGCCCGACATGTTTAGATTGTGGAGCGTTGGCTGACCCGCCTGCACATACAGCCCACCCCCCCAGATATTGGACTGGCTACTGCGGATGGTGGTGTTGCTGATGGTGAAGGGGTCGGTGACGTTGATGTAGACACCACCGCCATAATCGTTGCTGCTGCCACCAGCAAGTGACAAGTTGGAGACAACAGGGGTCGCGTCTTTGATGTAGAGAATACCCCCCGCATCACGCCCCGCAAAGCCACCCTCCTGGATAAAGGCATCGCCATTGCGCAATGTCAGATATTCGACGACCGGGCTGTTGCCTGCGCCTGTGACAACGATGACGCGCCCTGTATCCGCTGCGTCGATAGTCGTGGGGTGGGTCGTTGGATCCCAAGTTGTGAAGGTTGAATCCCATCCACCTTGAAGTGTGAGATTTTTGTCGATGTAGACAGCCTGCGTCGAGCCGTTTACCGTCTGACTATCCCCACAATAACCACTCACGCGCACCAGGCTGCTGATAGTATCTGCCGCCGCATCGACCGCTTCCTGAACGGTGGCATAGCTTGTGCCGTTGTAATCAACCGCACAACTCTGGAGATAGGTGACAATCGAGGTGTTGTTGTCACTCTGGATTGTGGTGGTCGAGAAAGCGGTCACATTAACCTGCATGTTGACAAAGCTGGTCGTGCTGGGGTTGCCATCGACCGTGGCCGAGAAGGTGATATCGACCTCTTCCCCCTGCGCCAGTAGCGCCACTGTCTCGGTGAAAATGTTGACCGTCGGGCTGTCGGCGGGCAGGCTCAATTGCAAGGGCAGACGGGCGTTCATGTTGATGTTCTCGATGACAATATCGCTGTCATTACGCAGCCGAATCGAGAAATCAATCGTCTCGCCGTTGTAGACAAAGGGTGTTCCGGCTGGCCCCACGCCTGTCGCCAACATCACCAATCCATTCGTATAGCGTTGCTCATACGCGCCCAAATCGGGTGCAAAGCCTTGCGGACGCGCCGTGCCATCGCGCGCAATCGTGACCCCCGTCTCGCTTGTCGGCCGCGCCACATCAAAGGCCGCAGATTGGCGTTGGATGGCATAGTTGCCCTCACCAGCGGCCTCAAAGTTGGGCGCACCCCGATAGTTGTCAAAGCTGGAGGCAAAGGTTCCGCCGCCTGTCCAGTCGATGCTGCCGTTGTCCCAGAGCGTGGAATGCATGTTGGCCGTGTTGCCGCCATCCAGCCGCAAACCCACATCATGCCCAGAGACAATGTTATTGGTCATGTTGAGGACACCCGTGCTGCCGCCAAGATTGCTGACATAGATGCCAATAGTCGTCGTTTCACTGAGGACCACAAGCTCGTCATCATCATTGAGCGAGGCGTGGAGGTTATCGGCCACCGTGTTATGCACCATCGTCACCGTGCCATCCTCCTGGTGGATACCGCTGGCAAAGGGGCCCAGAGGACTCCCCTCTTGGCTCACACGATTCTGTGCAATCACATTGTTGGTGAGCGTGGCGTCGGTCTGCCGCAGATACATACCCGCCCCCTCGTTTGAGCCAACATTGGCAAAGACAAGGTTGTGGCTCATGTCCACCGTGCTGTCGTTAATATACAGCCCCGCACCATCCCCATCTTGCACCGTTGTCGCCTGCAAGGTTTCGCCCGTCTGCGCAATCACGCTGCCGTCCGGTGCGGTCACATCACTGCTCAGTGTCAGGCTCTCGACCACCGAGTTGGGGTTGAGGACATTGGTCTGGATGGTGTTAGAGAAGATGGTGGCATTGCCCACACCCGTCATATACACACCCGCACCATAGCCCTTGGTCGTGTTGTTCTCAATGACATTCTCCGACAGCACCACGGTCCCCGCCGAAAGCCGCATCGCACCACCCTGCGCCGTACCTGCATCGTTTTCGCTAAAGGTACTGTTGGCAACCGTCGTGCTGGTGTTGGCAGAGAACAGCCCACCCGCATGACCATCGTTTTGGCTGATACTGCCTGTTGTGTTTTTGGAGAAAACCGTGTCCGCAAACGAAGCCGTGCCGTTTCCTGTCAGATACGCTCCCGCACCGTTGCCATCCAGCGTCGTATTCTCATTAAACACACCGCTGTTTTGAATGGTGACATCGCTGGCCGTGACATAGAGACCACCGCCATGTTGTGCCGCTTGGTTTTTGGAGAAGGTGGCACTATCGAGCGTCAAGGTAGAACCGCTGCCCACAAAAACACCACCCCCATGTGACTGGCTGGTTGTATTTTCCGAGAGGTTGGCATTGGGGCCAAGGGTGAGCGTGGTCGCCGTTGCATAGACGCCGCCACCACTGGCAATTGCCCCATTCTTGCTAAAGGTCACATCTGGAATCGAGACAGGGCTGGTTGCGGATGCCAGACGAATCGCACCGCCATTGCCCGCACGGGTGCGGTTCTCGGTAAAGTTGGTTGTCCCCGCAAAGCCCAGGCTGCTGTTCCCCGCATAGATCGCACCGCCACCACTGCCCGACGAGTTTTCGCTCATGGCCAAGTCCACAAAACTGCCTGCCCAGTTGTTGGCATAGATACCGCCGCCATTGCTGTTCTCTGCCGAGTTGACCGAAATATCGAGGCTCCCGCCATGCGATGTCCACGAGCCGTTGTTGGCATAGATGCCACCACCGCGATTGAGGGCTTTGTTCTCACGCAGAATAAAATTGCTGGTCGCCGACACGACAGCGGTATCCAGCAAAATACCACCGCCATTGGACGAGATCGCCTCGTTAAACTGGATATCGACTGCACCTGCTATATCCACATTCGAGTCGACGGCATGAATGCCACCCCCATTAAACTGCGCCTTGTTCTCAAACATTTGTAGACTGTCAAAGAGAACGGTGCTGTTGTTGACATAGAAGCCGCCACCGTCATTGCCCGTTGCCACATTGTTGTTGACCGCACCATTCTTGATCATATCCATTTCAGCCGACAACACATAACAGCCACCGCCATAGGTCCCTGCTATATTTTCTTCAATGCTGGTTCCCTCAATGATTGCCACGCTGCCATTGGCGATATAACAGCCGCCACCGACATTGTTAGCTGTGTTGCCAGTCAGCGTGGAAAGGGGCATGGTCATGGTCGTGTTAAAGTCGACGGTAAAGCCGCCACCATGCACATCGGCGTGATTTTCGGTGAGATCCGCGCTCATATCCATGATACTGCCACTGGCGTAGAAACCACCGCCACTAGCCGTTGCACTGTTATTCTTAAAGGTGAGCGCGGTAAATTTGGGTCTGCTAATCGAGTCGGTGATGTTTTGGATACGTAATCCGCCACCATTACCGCTGGCAACGTTGCCTTCAAAGGTTTCACTGCTGAGGGTGATGGCCGAACTTGCATTGATAAACATGCCCGCACCACCGCTGGTTGTCACATTGTTGAGGTAGTTGTTGGTGTTGAGGACCACGTTGCTGGCCTGGATATACAGACCACCCCCTTGCCGCCCCGTGTTTAGCTTAAAGTCGCTGCCATCAATCTTAAACGAGCCACCCGTGTTGATAAACCCGCCGCCCCCATTGTTGTTGGTAGCGTTTCCGCGCACAATGTTGCTGGTCATGGTGATGAAGTCAGCATTCTGGATATAGAAGCCCCCACCCACGTTTGCGGTATTGCTGATAAATTCAACTGTATCCAGTTCAAGCTTTGTCGCGCTTTGGTCTACATAAGCCCCGCCACCATTACTGCTTGCGTTATTTTGCTGAAAGATGACATTCTTAAGTGTCATTGTGCCAAAGCTTTGATAGAATCCACCACCGAATGGAGCCGAGTTACCTCCAATGTAGGCATTTTCAATCGGGACATTGGTATTATAGGCACGGATGCCACCCGCATTGCTACCCGCTATATTATTGGTGACAGTGATCATTTTGAGCGTCTGTGTGAGCTGGCTATTGATGTTGATGCCACCGCCCTCTAGCCGCGCAAAGTTGTTGTGGATCAGCACATTCTCGGCATCAATATTTGCATTATTGATAAAGATACCCCCACCGTAGTTGCCAGCGGCGTTGTTGTTGAAGATGCTCGAGTTGGTGATTTTCAGGTACGTTGAACTACCGCCCACATAGATGCCTCCCCCACCACTACCCGCTGCGTTGTTGAAGACCAGCATTTTGTCCAGCGTAGCGTTGGAGCCATTATCCACCGCAATACCACCACCAGAGTTGCCCGTACCACCGCCGTGAATGCGAAAGCCCTCCATCGTCACCTTGCTGTTGCGGATGGTCAGTCCACGCCCACCACTGCCCTGAATATAGGTCGGGTTGACTTCCCAATCAAAAAGTGGGTCGGCCAACTGCCCGAAGCCATTATAATAGCCACCAACCAACGTCAGTTCCTTGTTTTCAATAATGACGGACTGGATATAGTTGCCCTTGTCCACGCGGATGATGTCACCATTGTTGGCAATGTTAACCGCCTGCTGGATGGTGGCACACGCCTTGCGATAGTCATAGACATCGTTGGTGTCATCATCATCATCGGGCGGCGTGTCGCCACTGTCATCGGTGTCGTTGTCATAGTCCTCCAGCCAGCGCGTACAGGGGTTGTGGGACCCCGTGTTATTGGTGTTGTTGGAAACATAGCGAATAAAGGTGCTGCCATCATCGGTTTGACCGAGTTGCCGCAAGGTCGCCACCAGTTGTGTACGCCCCTGTTGCGGGCTGCCATAGAGGAGCGTTGTGGTGATGACTGCGATGGTGATGATTGCAAGAAAAATGAGCAAATCTGTGCGTAGAAGCCGCCAGATGGATTTTGATGATGTACTGGTTGTGCGTTTGTTGTTGTCCATACCCGTTGAATTCATACTACTGTGATTGATATCCCTGTATTCTTGATATTTTTTAAGCCTTACACTTTTCTATCGTTTATACGTGTAGTATAGGGGGATGGGTGTGGATTGTCAAGCGGATATGCGTATCCTGCGTATCCTGACAGGACAGAAGCATTGACATCGCCAGCCAGACGGTCTATTATAAGCTTATCAGCAACTCAGCCAGTCAGCGTTTCAGCACACTGGCTGACAAGCTGACTGGCTGACAAGCTGACTGGCTGACTGGCTGATTGGCTGACAAGCTGACTGGCTGATTTTATACTTTCCTAATTTGGCCTTTGCCATTTTCTTTTATAAACGGTATACTACCTTCATGTCAAAATTGAAAACCAAATCACCATTTGATGAAACCGCCAAACAGTATCTACGTGAGAAGTTTGAGGCGTTAGGGACGCATGTCGAAACTGAGTTTGAGAGCTACCATCAATCGATGACCATCGACATGACGATTGAGTGTCGGACCAAAGATATCGCAGCATTGCAAGGCACGGCCTTTTCGCATTTCCGCACATTAAATGTCGTGGAGTTGAAAGGACCATCCGATAATCTGCGCGATTGGGGCTTTGACGAGATTATGCAACGGGCATGGGAAGCCAATCGACTTTCGCCCTATGCACTGGAGGAAAAGCCGAAGAAAAAGCTGACCAAACAGCAAGAGGAGGATGGCGAGGATGATACGCCAAGCAACTATGCACCCGCAGCGATACGCACAACGACGATTGTGAGTGTCATCAAACCTGTGAAACTTTTGCAGACGTTGAAGGATGTGTATCAATTTCACCAAACCGATGAGCCGGGTGTTTATCTGTCCAAACAGATTGTGCCGATTTGGATCATCCATCCAGATGAACTGGAGATGATCCCAAAGAACTATCCGTTGCTCTGTCTGTCACGGGGCGAAAAGCTACAGGCTTTCATTGACCTGTGTATGCGCGAAGGTTTGGATGAGTACCTGAAGCTGATTCTGAAGTTGGGCGAGACAACGAACCAGAATGAAATCTGGACCAAGTTAATGGAGGCAATGAACGTGAAGACAAAGATTCTACCAGAGACGTGGGGCTACATTGACGAGTTTTTCCGCAAGATGCCGGAAACCTATGACAATGTACCGACAATTCATGAACGGATACAACGTGTGCAGGAAGAGGCACGTACCGAAGGCGTTGAACAAGGGCGCGGGGAGGGCGCATTAGCAAACCAGCGCAAGCTCATGATCAAACTGTTGAACCGTAACTTTGGCAATGAAAATGAAGAGTTGTTGGAAACAATTATCGACCGTATTGAGGAGAACAGTGACCTTGCCGCGCTGGAAGAGTGGTATGACCGGATACTCGATGCCCACTCTCTGCGAGAATTAGACTTTTAAAGGACATTAGGACGCGGACGAGCACGGACAAACGCGGATTAAAATCATCTATCCGCGTTTGTCCGCGCTCGTCCGCGTCCCATCATTTATTTCAACCGTCATCAAACAAGGAGTAAATCACCATGACCACACAAACCGTCAACGAAGCCATGCGCCTCTTCACGCGCCTACTCACTCTCACTGCCATTGGCATCATGTGGAGCAGTGTGCCGCCCATCCACACCACATGGACTGTTCAGGCGCAGAGCCAACCTGCACAGAGCCAGACTACCCAGACCGACTTTGACTGCACCACCGTGAGCCAGATTCCACAAATGGAGTGTGAGGCGTTGGTGGCGATTTATAATGGCACGGGGGGACCGGACTGGTCCGTCAACACCAATTGGTTGCAAACGACGACGCCCTGTAGCTGGTACGGTGTGATGTGTAGTGATGGGCATGTAACTGAACTGGACCTTGATAACGATGGTAGTGGTAACAACCTCATAGGAGCATTACCCGGTTTCATTGGTGATTTAAGCAGTTTGACATTGATTGACCTTGCTCCCAACGAGTTGAGCAGCATCCCACCAGAACTCGGCAACCTCTCTAAACTTACGTGGTTAACTCTCTCTTCCAACGAGTTGAGCAGCATCCCACCAGAACTCGGCAACCTCTCTAACCTTATAACACTTCACCTTCATTCCAACAGATTGAGCAGCATCCCATCAGAATTTGGCAATCTCTTTAACCTTAAAACTCTTTACCTAGATCGCAACGAGTTGAGCAGCATCCCACCAGAACTCAGCAATCTCTCTAACCTTACGGATCTCGATATCTCTTACAATCAGTTGAGCGACCTACCAGCTCAATTTATCCGACTTACAAATCTGAACGCTCTAGACGTTGACAACAATCATTTGATTAATGTCAGTACTGAGATGACCGCTTTTCTGGATGAAAAAAACGCTGGTTGGGCGAATTCACAGACCGAGTTATTGACACCAATTGCGACTCCAACCAATACACCGACTGGTATCCCAACCAATACACCGACTCGTGTCCCAACCAATACACCGACTAATAGCCCGACATTCACATCTTCACCTACGTCAACATTTACGCCTTCACCCACGCTAACATTCACGCCTTCACCCACGCTAACATTCACGCCTTCACCCACGCCAACATTTACACCATTGCCTACAGCAGCAGCCACCCACACACCTACGTTGATACCTACATCAACCCTAACACCAACACACACACCAACCAATACACCTTCACCTACGTCAACATCTACACCTTCATCCACGCCAACTCTTACACCGACACCATCTACCGATCCCTACGAAAATGATAACAATTGTAATTTTGCCCGCCCAGTCACCATCGACAATGAACCACAGCTACGAAACTTCCATACCAGTGCCGATATCGATTGGGCCACCTTCACCGTCTCTCACGCGGGCATCTACCGCATCGAAGTCACCGTGCCGGGCGATTCCCGCGCTGACATCGACCTCTATTACTACAATGATTGCGATTCACTTGAACCCAATGATCAATTTGTCGAAACGTTTGCACCCGGGGCGAGCATTGATGTTCATGCCGAGCACGCAGGCGAGCAGTATTATATTGAACTGTACAATAACAACAGCGAGTATGTCGGGGCGGATGCGCAGTACAGGCTCTCGGTTCGACTGATGGTGGACACATCAATAGCGGCGGGGCAATCTGACGAGGAGGATGAAGAGGATACTGGTGGCGTGATTGTGGCCCCAGGTCCGGCGATTGTGGTGGCGGGATTCTATCGCAACAATGACCCTGTACAGGACAACATTGACCAAACCGCACAGCGCGCCTATAATCTCTTCAAGAGTAAAGGACGCACGGACAGCGAAATCTACTTTTTGTCGGCCAACTCAGAGGTGGACCACTTTGATGGTCCGGCCACCTTGCGTCGGCTCGAATATGCCATCACCGATTGGGCCAAACAACAGCTTGTACGCGAGGATGTCATCACCCATCAAGTCCTCACCCTCTACCTCATCGATCACGGTGGCCCCGACGAGTTTTATCTCAACAAAATCAACCAAGAAATCCTAACGCCCAATGACCTGCATGAGTGGCTGGAGACCCTTGAGAAAGACTTCCCCGACCTGCGCGTCAATGTCATCATCGAAGCCTGTAAGAGTGGCACGTTTATTGAGCAGCGCAATGGGTCGATCAGCAAACCCAATCGCGTCATCATCACCTCTTCCAACGCCGGACGCGACGCCTTTGTCTCCTATTATGGCGCCGCCTTTTCCGACAACTTTCTCACCTTCCTCAATCAAGAATACAGCCTTGGCTACAGTTTTCAGGAGGCCAGCAACATTGTCGATAAACAGCACCGATCCCAGAATCCTTGGATTGACGCCAACGGCAATGGCATCCATAACGAGCCAGATGATATTGCGCAGGCATCGCTACGTGGCTTCCACGAAGATGGGACGTTTGGTGGCGATTGGCCGCCCTACATCGCCGATGTCACCTACGAAACCAGTGAGGCTGCTCGCACCAGTTCTGTTCGTACTACTGGCTCGGCAAACATGGCTGTTATGTTTCGAGCCGAGGTGCGCCATCAATATGATAATGATGCCATCCACCCGTTTGATGATGCCAACAGCGCGGATAACGATGACGCTGGTGTCTGGGCCGTCGTCTATCCACCTGACTACGCTCCGCCGAGCGACGACGACGCCATTGAGGGCGATGAGCAACTCAACGATGCTGGCTTGACCGTTATCGACTTTGCCCCCGAAAATACAGCGAAGAAGGCCCTGTTTGTCGGCGCATATGACGGCTTTACCCAACCCGGCATCTATCGTGTCATCATCCATGCCCGTGACATCTATGGTCTGCAAGCACAGCCTGTGACTATTGAAGTCATGGTCGAAGGGGTAGCCGATTACCAGATTTTCCTGCCAGCGGTGAGCCGTTAGTCACATAGGCTTCCGACCTGTTGCAGGCAGGATGTTCGCACCATGTTTACTATTAATTTGTGAATTGATGAATTGATGAATTGGTGAATTGTTAATGAAGGGGCGTCTTGCCCTTTCTGTTAAAATTTTTACAACAAGGAGTAAAACCATGTCAGATCAACCAAAGATACTCATCAGCCAAAAGGAGGCGATTGTACGGATTCAATTTAATCGCCCAGAGAAGAAAAATGCGCTGAACAAAGAGATGTACGATGCTGCACGAGAAGCGTTAATTGCAGCGGATCAGAACGAATCGGTGCGTGTGGTCTATTTCACAGGCAGCGGTGACAGCTTTACCGCTGGCAATGACCTCAAGGATTTTAGGATGCCTTCGTCTGACGATGCGGCCAGCAACATGACATCCAACGAGCCTAGCCCTGCCTCCAAATTTATCAAGCAAATTTCAATCACAGAGACACCCATTGTGGCTGCTGTCAATGGCATGGCAATTGGCGTCGGCACAACCATGTTGCTCCACTGCGATCTCGTCTATGCTGCACCCAATGCCGTCTTTCTGATGCCCTTTGTCGATTTAGGGGCCGTTCCCGAAGCCGCATCCAGCTACCTATTGCCACAGATGGTGGGTCAACGACGGGCAGCCGAACTGCTCATGCTCTGTGAACGCTTTGACGCCACCACAGCAGCCATGTTGGGCATCATCAACGATGCTGTCTCCGCTGATAAGTTGGAATCCTATGCTTGGGGCAAAGCAGAGGCATTGGCAAACAAACCGCCCCAGGCCCTGCGCCAAACCAAGCTGATGCTAAAGCGCGGCAATCAGCAGGCTGTGGCGGAGACCATTCCCTATGAAATGGAACTGTTTGGGGAGCGGTTGCGGTCGGATGAAGCGCAGGCTGTGATTCAGGCAATGATGTCGCGGAAGAAGTAACTTTTTTGAAGTAGTCAAAGAATAGTCACATTAAGTAGTGAAGAAGTATTCCCTGCGGTAACCGTAAGGGTACCACTTGGAAAACTAATATCTGGCGTATCTCCCTGGGAGCTCACCG
>JBCCFC010000307.1:0-11486 GCA_039029935.1 Chloroflexota bacterium | reverse complement strand
GGCTGTTTGGTTGGGCATTATCGCCGATTGGGCGCTGGGCATCCCAGCAATTTTTGTCCCCAATGCAACTTTGGGGATGGTTGGGCAAAGACTCAGCGAGGATCCGGTTTGGACCTCCTTTGCTGCGCTATTGCTGATCCTTTTGTCACTATTTTACATACCCGGCGCCAACAATCCCTATCGTTATACATTTAATGCCTGGCTGGCTGTCTTTGCGAGACCACCGGGTGTTCTCTTCTTCTTTGTGCTAAACCCGGGATACTATCCAATTTTTGGTGCATTGGACTTAACCTTGTTTATCATCCAAGCACCATTGCTCTTTTTGACAATGCGAGCTCGTCCACAAGAGTAATTATATAATTATTGGGAGGTACCAATGTCTAATATTGTTCCACATCATGAATTTTTCCCATACGATGGGTCTACATTCAACGAAGTAAAAGCAGTTACATTTAGCGGCCCCTATGATGAACTCCCAAGACATCGGGGTGTAGGTCTCTTCTCGATGTTGCAATTCATCAACGATTCACGTCGCAATATGTCTGACCGTCGTGATATTCGTCCATATTTTGATAAGCTCATTCATGCAAATGGGATCGCCTTTACAGGTGTATGGCGTATTGATCAAGAGACACCCTACACAGGCTATTTTGCGACTGGCTCAGAAGGATTGCTCATTGCTCGCGCATCTGTCGCTGGTCCGGGAACACGACGACGCAATCGTCGTGCCCTTGGGATTGCGGGCAAAGTGTATCCCACATTGGATCCAGAAGAAAAAGTCATGCCCGGCAATTTTGTGACAGTTTCACATTTAAGCGGCTTTAAAACAGATCATGCAACCACAATTGAGATGTTTAATTGGCCCATTGTCGGGATCAGCCTAGCAGCAACATTGGTCAACCGTATTATCTTTCGGATGATGGACACACGCCCAGGCTTTCGTCAGCTCTTTCCAATTTCCACGCTTGGGATGTCACCTGATGATCCGATTTCAACGCCTGTGCTGATGCGTCTAAAGCTGGCGGAAGGGATGCCCAAAGTGGATGCCGATGATTTTCGTGACGAGATGCGTTTGGAGCATTATCCAGACCGCAAGTTGATTTATGATATCCACGTCAATGACGATCATGATAACAATCGAATCGATCAAAAGGCGTGGCGTCGTATTGGTCAGTTAGAGTTCACAGACTATGCCATTTCTGAGGGCAGTGATAAGCGTATCCATTTCTGGATTCCAAGCGACAAACCACTCTAAATCGTAGGAGCATTGGTGTCAACTTAAGCAGTACGTTGATATTCGGTATTCTGGTACCGATTCACCGAACACTGATCTACCTATTTACCCTTAAGTTGGCACGAATGCTGGGCAAATATAAATATTTTAGGAGACATGCAATCTCTTATGACTAAGATACTTCACTCAAGAATCCTACAGTCCCTGTTGGTGATTATAGTAATTTTGCTGGTCGGCTATGCGTCTTTGTATTACTTTATGTACCGGCTTGAACCAATCAGTTTGGGCGATGCCGATGGCGAAATCGAAGAATATTACAAATATGGCTCGGTAGGCACAGAGAATGCAACGGGGGTTCCCTACTATATCTGGGCCGTGTTGCCTGACCTCTTCCCTGAACATTTGCCGGGGCCAGGTGGCTATGCCTCATTGGGGATGGTCTGGGAAGAGGGACAGGAGATGCCTGTGGGGTTCACCAAGTATGATGTCGGTGTGATTCCTCGTGCGGGTATCAATTGTGCCACCTGCCACGCGGCCACCTATCGAACAAGTCCAGATGCTGAACCCGTTGTCATCAACGCAGGTCCATCCAGTCGTTTTGATACACTTGGATATCAGAAATTTCTCTTTGAGTCGGCCGACGACCCAAAATTCACTACTAATCTGCTGATGGACGCTATCAATGAGTCATTTGAATTATCACCTTTTGAACGTTGGTCTTATCGATATGGGGTAATTCCATTTACGAAAAAAATATTGAGGGAACAAAAACGAGCTTGGGCATGGAGTTATGAAAATCCACCTTGGGGACCCGGACGGATTGATCCCTTTAACCCCATCAAATACGATTTGTTGGGAATGGATGTTGATGGATCGGTGGGTAATTCGGACATGATGCCGATTTGGGCGTTGGCGTTACGCGATGGGCATCCACTACATTGGGATGGCTTGAATACGTCTGTTCGTGAGGTTGTGTTGAGTTCTGCAATTGGCGACGGTGCAAGACCAGGGAATTGGATTATACCCAACTCGCTGAATCTTGAGGTGATGCAACGGATTGAGGAATATCTTATGACTGTCGAGCCACCTGCTTATCCATTTGAGATTGATGATGCGCTGGCTACCAGTGGTGAGGAGATTTTTACTACCCACTGTGCCGATTGCCACATGCCTGGTCAGGGACGCACGGGCGAGATTATCTCCGTTGAGGAAGTTGGCACGGATGAGAATCGGGTCATTATGTGGAATCAAGCGGCTGCAGATGCCTATAATGCAGAATACAGCCGCTATTTTTGGGGGTTTGAAAACTTCCAAAATGTCGATGGATATGCCTCTGTGCCGCTTAATGGTGTGTGGCTGCGTGCGCCCTATCTACACAATGGCTCTGTGCCAACGTTGACCGCTCTGTTGGAAGCACCAGAGAACCGCCCCAAACGTTTCTATCGGGGATATGATGTATATGACCCTACCCTTGTAGGGTTTGTGTCCGATGTTGCTGAAGAACCAAGCACAGGTATCAAATTCTTTGCATATGATGTATCGGTGCTAGGCAATTCCAATCAAGGGCATCTGTATGGTACAGAGTTGTCTGATGACGAAAAGAAGGCATTGATTGAATATCTAAAACAGCTATAGCCGGGGAAAGACATGAAATGATGTCGTGAAAGTGGTCGATTTCAGCGAAGAAATCGGCCACTTTCATTATATCACCTCATGCCCCCGGATTAGCCTACCTAAGAAAGGATTAAGATGATTAATAAAAACTTTGACGTAATTATCATCGGTAGTGGGTTTGGCGGTGCGGTGACAGCGTGTCGTCTTGCAGAATCGGGTGCCAGAGTATTAGTACTGGAGCGCGGGCGACGCTGGGACACCAAAACCTATCCACGCCGAGCAAAGGACCCTTGGGTATATGAGCATACCATGCCAGAAAAGTTTAATGGCTGGCTGGATGTGCGCTTATATTACCAGATGGCAATTCTTTTGGGTGCGGGGGTCGGCGGTGGCTCACTTTGCTATTCGAGCGTGGTGCTGCCAGCCAACAAAGAACGCTTTGATCAGGGGTGGCCCGAAGAAATCACCTATGAGATGCTACAACCATACTATGACAGTGTGCATAAAATGATGTCCGTTCAAGAGATACCCTCCGGTCAGTTGACGAATCGCTATAAATTGCTGCAGCGGGGTGCCAAGGCGATTGGCTATGAAGATCGCTTTAGCTCCATGCCATTGGCACTGACCTTTGATGAGAATTGGGACCCGGCGACCTTCTCTCCGACTGACTATCAACATAGCAAACAATTTATCAACGACCAAGGTCAACAGCAAGGGACCTGTATCCATCTAGGGACCTGTGATATCGGTTGTGCTGTCAAAGCCAAAAACACGCTTGAATATAACTACATTCCCCAAGCAGAGAATCATGGGGCTGAGGTGCGCCCATTGCATATCGTTCGCTATATAGAATCTGTCGAAGGTGGGTACAGCGTTGTCTTTGACCGGATTGAAGATGGCAAACTGATTCGTGGAAGGGAAGCTGCAGAACATGTGATTCTGGCCGCAGGTTCATTGGGGTCGACCGAGCTTTTACTTCGCAGCCAAAAACAATATAAAACGTTACCAAATATCAGCCCATTTTTGGGGCAACGGTGGAGTGCCAACGCCAATGTGTTAACGCCTGCATTTTATGGCAAAGATGCGGATATCAAACAATCGATTGGCCCCACGATTTCCAGTGGATTGGAATTCATGGATGGTGTCATCGACGGGCATCGTTTTCTGATTGAAGATGATGGCTTCCCCAACATGTTGCTCAATGCGCTGGACAGCAGAATCTCTGCCGGGCAGGGTGGGCTGCTCACACGCTTTTTGCGCAAACAAGTTAGCCCACAAAACAACCCCTTGCAGAATTTGATGATCTGGCTTGGGGCTGGTGTGGATGCTGGCGACGGGACACTCTCTTTGGGGCGAGAGTGGTTCCGACCTTGGAAGCGCGATATTAAGCTGCGTTGGCGTTCTCGCAATTCTGCGCCTGTGATTGATGCGATTCTTGATATACAAGACCAGCTCTCTGATGTAACCGATGGCAAGCTCTATATCCCATTGTATTGGCGGCTATTGAAAGGGATGCTGACAGTACACCCACTGGGTGGATGCGGAATGGGGGCAACACCCACCACTGGTGTTGTTAACCATGCGGGCGAGGTATACGGTTACCCAAATCTCTATGTCGCCGATGGAGCCATTATCCCCAAGCCTATTGGGCGTAATCCTTCCATGACGATTGCTGCACTTGCTGAATATATTGCTGAGTCGATGGTGCAGAAGTAAGGGTGTCGTTATTTGTTCTATAGGGTTGTAGAACAAATAACGACATCAAGATCATACTTTGTTCGACATCCAGAAAGTGGAATACGTTATATAATGGTGATATATAAATTCACGTACTACAATATAAGCGTTCTATAGTTGAAACAAATTTTTCCATTTGATGAAGAGCATTTGTTTGCATATGCACCAACTATCTAACGCCTAACAACCACAGGAGTTTTCGTATGAGTTCACAAAGAAAGAAACGTCTTGACCCATTGACACGAATCTATAAAGTGGTCAATCGGTTTACACCTTGGCACAAACTGCCAACTGTTCTTGCGTTGGGCAATTTGGTTGCATTCCGTACCGAGTTACGCAACAACAATTTGTTTGAGACGCAAGATAGTTATACTGCAAGAGGAAAACCTAGCGATGCATGCAAAGAAGATCTTCGCAGCTATCGCCAAGATAATGGTTCCTATACTGATTTCACTCAACCAACGATGGGGCAAGGCGGGATGTCTTTTGGGCGCAATGTCCCTATTGAGGACACATACCCTGATCCCGAACCCAAGTTACTTTCACCCAACCCACGCGATATCAGTGACAAAGTATTGCAACGTGAAGAATTCATCCCCGCCAAAACGCTCAACTATCTCGCTGCCGCGTGGATTCAATTCCAGGTACATGGCTGGCTCAATCATGGTCCGAGTAACCCGGATGCAGTCTTTGAGATTCCTGTCAATGATGAGGGTTGGGATTCGAAGACCATGAACGTTCAGAAGACCGTTCCTGTCCAAGGTACAAACAGCGAGAAGCCGCCTGTCTATGCCAATCCGGCAACACACTGGTGGGATTCATCGGATGTGTATGGGGCACATGAAAAGCTTACAAACTCACTGCGAACATTTAAAGATGGCAAAATGAACTTGGAAAATCGGGATGGCGACGTACGTCTACCACTCATCACCAAAGAAGATTTTGTTCAACACAAAAAATATGCGACACCAGCTATCGAAGCACGGGCCAAGGGAGAAATTGCAGAGAAAAAGGTTGGTCTTTCGCGGACAGGATTTAACGACAATTGGTGGGTTGGGTTGCTCCTGCTCCACACGATCTTTACACAGGAACACAACGCCATCTGCGACGCCTTGATCAAAAATGAGCCAAATCGAGCGTGGGATGATGAATCATTGTTTAACACGGCGCGTCTCATTAACTGTGCCTTGATCGCAAAAATTCATACGGTTGAGTGGACACCCGGTATTTTACAACACCCCGCACTGCAGGTGGGCATGAAGGCAAATTGGTGGGGATTGCTGAGAAAAACGCTTTCATATCGTTTCGGATTGCGTCACATCATCCGCAATGAAGCACTCACAGGGATTCCTGGAAGCAAGGCCGACCACTATGGTGTACCCTATGCAATGACTGAGGAGTTTACGTCTGTCTATCGTTTGCACCCACTCATTCGCGATCAACACGTCTTTTTTGACCTTGAAAGCGGTGAGCCGATTTGCCATACAACATTGCCAGATGTTTTTGATAAAGAAGCGGAAAAATTAGTTGGGTCAGAAAGAAACGGCAAAAAGATTTCGATGGCAAACGCCTTTTACTCGATGGGTCGCATGTATCCTGGTGCCATTACCCTGCACAATTATCCCCAAACACTGCGTAAACTCGAACACCCTGTGAATGGCACTATCGATCTTTCGACAATAGATATTGTGCGCGACCGTGAACGGGGTGTCCCGCGCTATAACAAATTCCGCGAGAATTTGCATCGTAAACCCGTCAAAACCTTTGAGGAACTAACAGGGGCCAATGAGAGAGGCATTGACAAGCCTGAGCGGGCAAAACGACAGAAAATCGCCGACGAGTTGCGTGTGATGTATGACGGTGACATTGATCGTGTGGACACAATGGTTGGCATGTATGCAGAACCACTCCCCGAGGGTTTTGGCTTTAGCGACACGGCGTTTCGTATTTTTATCTTGATGGCGTCACGTCGTCTGAACAGTGATCGATTTTATAGCGAAAACTATAATGCTAAATTTTACACCAAAACTGGCATTGACTGGATTGAAAACACCACGATGGTGGATGTCATCAAAAGACATCACCCTGCGCTGGGCGATCTCTTCGACCGGAACAAAATTGAAAACGCATTTGTCCCTTGGGAACCAGATAAAATGGTGTAAGACATAAAGGAAATCATGATGAGTTTTGAACCAATTCTACAAGAGTTAAACTTTCGCAATCTAACTGTTAAAAATCGCATTTTTCGGTCAAATATTTCTGGCCGTTTTGACAACTATGACGGCTCGGGCAACCAAGCTCGCATCAATTGGGAGACAAAATTTGCCGCTGGTGGCGTCGGCGCAATCATCACGTCGTTTGTACCTGTTCATGTCAAAGGACGCATTATGCCTGGCTATGCCATGATTAACCATGATGACAAAATTCCATTTTGGCGGAAGACAGCGGAGGCGGTCCATGCGCATGACGCCAAATTTATCATGCAACTCAGTCATTCTGGTCGCCAACGAGATATCAGTGGTGTTGAGAACCAGTACGAAAAGGGGCTGAGTTCGACCAATACAACCGAAGACTTTCACGGATTGCCCTCGCGTGCGATGAGCATTCCCGAAATTGAAGAGGTTGTCCAATACTTTGCGCAAGCGGCCAGACGGGCAAAAGAAGCAGGGGTAGATGGTATTGAGTTACACGGTGCCAACGGCTATCTCTTTACACAATTTTTGAGTTCAGCGATTAACGACCGTAAGGATAAGTATGGGGGGCCATTGGAAAACCGTGCTCGTTTTGCCTTAGAGGTGGTTCGTGCGATTCGGAAAGAGGTTGGTCCTGATTTTCATCTTCAATTCAAAATCAGTGCCCAAGATTATAACAACGCCCTCTTCTTTTGGCAGACCAAAGGCGATGGCCTAGAGGAATCCACCCAGGTGTGTAAATGGTTGGTGGGTGAAGGCGTCGATGGATTTCATGTGTCAACAGGCAACATGTTTCTGCATCCACGCAACCCAATGGGGCCATTTCCAACAAAAGAGGCCATCAAATGGTATGACACAATGTTGTCCAGCGGTAGCAAGACAATGCGGAACTTTCACATTTTCCGCAACCCACTCCTTCGTCCCATCTTCGATTTTCTGTGGGCACGTACCCAGGAAAAGGGCGATAAGATTGAGGGTGCCACGCTGCCGGACGCACGCGCAATCCGCAATGCTGTCCATTCGGTTGATAAAAGTATCCCTGTCATCTGCACAGGTGGGTTCCAGACGGGTAGCCGCATTGCCAAGGCCATTACTGACGGTGATTGCGATGCTGTCTCGATTGCACGGCCCTTGGTTGCCAACAATGATATGGTCCGGTACTTTGAGCGCGGCGAAGAGATTCCCAAAAAGCTACGCTGTACCTATTGCAACAAGTGTCTAGTCAACGTGCTAGAAAATCCACTTGGTTGCTATGAATTGTCACGATTTGATAACAATTACGACAAAATGATGGATCAAGTAATGTCTGTTTTCAAACCCATGCCGTTTGGGGTAGTGAAGAGTGAGAAGTGAAGAGTGAAAAGTGAAAAGTGATTAGTAGTTAGTGACGATAGAGGTTTGAAAGTTGAAGTGACAGGCTTCATTCTTCACTCTTCACTTTTCATTCTTCACTCTTCATTAAATGAGGTGATATATGACTACACAATATATGCAAACGCCCGTCGAAGCGGAAGTACAGCGTCGTCAATTGCGCAACTGGATAATCGCCATTTTGCTGTTGGCACTACTCTGTTTTTTTGCTTGGAACCGTTATGGAGCGAATCGCCCTGTTAGATATACAACAGATGAAGACCACTTCAAATATGGGTCTATCGGCAGTGACATTGAGAACGGTATCCCGATTCCAATCCTTGAGGTATTGCCGACCATGTTCCCTGAATATTTACCCAATTACACAGGGCCAGAAAATATCTCAACACAGACAAAAGATTACACTGTGTTTGGGTTTATCCAGGAGCCAGGACATAAACTGCCCATTGGATTCTCGACACGTCAATATCGTGGTCTGCAGGTGACAGGATTGAACTGCGCATCCTGCCATACGGGGGCAATGCGTTCGTCCGTTGATGACGAACCACAGGTGATTTTGGGGATGCCCGCCAATACAGTGGATTTAGGGGCGTTTTTCTTTTTTCTCTTTGATTCTGTAGAAGACTATCGGTTTACAGGTCCCGAGGTCGTGAAGGCGATTGAGGAAAAGAATGGTCGCATGTTCTTCGTGGATAGGTTGCTCTATCGTTTTATTGTTGTCTCAGAAATGCAACGAGAGTTGTTGAAACGCAAAGCACAGTTAGAGGCATTCATGTTGCCGGAACATCCAAAATTTGGTGCCGGACGTGTGGATACCTTTAACCCCTATAAGACCAATCAATATGCCGAATACTATCAGGTGAACCATCTGGCGTTTCAAGACAGCGAACGCATTGGTACGGCCGATTTTCCCTCCATTTGGAATCAAAAACCGCGAGTAGGGATGGCTGTTCATTGGGATGGTGATAATGCCTCGCTTGTGGCCCGTAACTTTAGTGCCTCTTTTGGCGCAGGCGCAACACCAAAGAATGTCGACCGAGCCGCTGTCGAGCGAATTGGGACTTGGCTACAAAACAAACTCCATGCACCAGAATACCCCTATGAGATTAGTCAAGAACAGGCGATGTTGGCACAAGGAGAAGAGCTATACCAAGTCTATTGTTACGACTGTCATGATTTTGGGGGCGCAAACATAGGCAAGGTTGATCCCATTTCGTCCATTGCCACGTCCCGCAATCGTTTAGATTCCTATACCGAAGACTTGGTTGGCGCACAACACTGGTATGGGGAAGAGAATAAAAAATATGGTGATTTTGAATTCGACTGCTTCAAAAAAACCGATGGCTATGTCAATGCACCCTTAGACGGTATCTGGGCACGCGCACCCTATCTACACAATGGCTCCGTGCCAACGGTGTGGGACCTGTTGACACCAGCGGAGGAACGCAGCCAGGATTCCTTCTATCGTGGTCATGGGGTTTATGATCAAGAAAAAATGGGCATTCGTACCGATGTCGCAGAGGTCGATGGACGCGGATCATTTATCCTTGACGTTTCGCTCCCAGGCAATAGCAATCAAGGGCATAGTGGCGAGGTTTATGGCACAGAATTGAGCAACGAAGACAAATATGCATTGATTGAGTATCTCAAAACATACTACCCACAAAAAGGTACGCCGCATAAAGCTGCGGAAGAGGGGATTTGTCCAGAATAGGAGAACATCATGAGTACATATCCAAAAACCAACATTCTAGACATGTTTGGCTTGCTTGGTCGCATGGGCAAAGGCGTCTTATTGAGACAGGATAGAAGCGAGGTTCTTGCGGACTGGGTGCAAAACGTGAGCAAACGTCTAAACAGCAACAGTATTTACCTGAATCTCTATGTGACAAAGATTTTGCTGGCAAATGGCGATGATCTCTCTGCACATATCTTGGCGAAATATCCATCTCATGAAGGGTATATTGAAGGCACGCTCAAGAGAAAAGCCATGTCTTTTCTTGCGCCTAATGCGTTGACCATCTCGGATGACGAGCAATGGACAGAACTGCGTCGGTATAATGAAAAGGTATTGCATACAGGCACATCACACCCTTCTCAGCAAGCATTCCTCAATCAGCTCCACCATATCTTTGCGTATGTCTTTGACGGCCCACCCAAGGACATTGATGAGATTCGTGTGATGATGGGTAAATTGATGTTAAGCGTTGTCTTTGGCACAGGCAAGGCCCCAGACCACCTCCGCAAAGATATCTACACGCTGTTTAATGAATTGGGTATCCGCACTGCTCTGATCGGGAGCAGGAAAACCAAACAGCGTGATCGTTTTCGCAAAGAAGTACAGGACCTTTGGGCTAAACCTCAAGGGGGCAACCAACCATCTCTTGTCGCGATTGCAAAAACAGCCAAATCAGGTTTGAGTCCAACCTATCAAGTGGATGGGTATTTGGTTGATCAGATTCCGCATTGGATGTTTACCTTTACCAATTCGGGGACAGAACTGCTGTGCAGAGCATTGGCGTTGATTTCTGCCCGCCCCAAGGTGCGTCAGCGTGTATTGGATGAAATCGCACAGGTTGGTGGGGACCTTCAGGATGCGGAAACCATCAATCAACTTGTCTATCTGGAAGCCTGTTTAATGGAGGCAGGACGTCTATATCCACCTGTCACGCGGACGGCACATAGTGCTGCTGTGCGCGATGAATTTGAACAGAAGGAAATCCGAGAGAATACATCAACCATTCACCTCTTCCAGATGAATAATCGAGATATCATACAGGACCCACAGGCCAATGACTTTGTGCCTGAGCGCTGGCTAGATAACAGCCCACAGCAGTCTATGGAGACACTGTACCCCAACATATTCCTCAGCGGCGCACGTGCTTGTCCGGGGCGTGGACTCATCTTATTTGTTAACAAAGCTGCCATTGCACTTTGCCTAACGAGGTACTACATGGAAACATGTGCCAATGAGTTGAAGGACGATCCCGTACCATATTCATTCCCGAAACATGGCGAACAGTTCTGTTTTGATAGCGAATGACATGAATAGACTGAACCAATCAGGTTCGGTCTATTGCAATTTTTCAAATAATTCAAATTTCGGCTTGACATCAAAAAAAAATATGGTATAATGCGACTGGTTCTGCTTCATGCAAAATGATTTTTCAAATAACTCATTAAATAAAGTTATTTTTCACAAATCATATTTTGCAATAAATTCCAAGATGGAATACAATTAAATGTGTAAGCACAAGCCTTTGCCGACGTAGTTCAATTGGCAGAACGCCTGTCTTGTAAACAGGTGGTTAACGGTTCGATTCCGTTCGTCGGCTCTT
>JBCCFC010000306.1:0-11505 GCA_039029935.1 Chloroflexota bacterium | reverse complement strand
GCAAAGTTTGCTGGCATTGTTTACAAGTCTATTTCTTGCAATCGCACTGTTTGTCAAAAGCATCAAAATTGTCATAAAGTAAAATCACAGACTGATTACGGCGATAGAAATAGAAAGTGGCGAAGTTTGAGTCACTTCGCCACTTTCTATAATCACGTGCTTTTCAGTGCACTATAATACACTCTCTGTGTGATCCACCGAATGAATTCGGTGGCTTCGCTTTCTATTTCTATTTACACAAACATCGGTATCTGTGTCTCGTCATCACCCGCAGGCACACGATCAACGCCTACCATCTTGTCAATCACCATGTTCTGATAGCGATGAATTGGCTCTTCGAAATGATAGCACATGCGCCCACCACGATACGGCTTCATGGATAGACCCGCCTGCACCTTTTCCACAATGCCAATGTCTTGGTTGTTGACCAGCGTCCAAAACTCCGTGAGCTGATCCAACTCTGCCTCGGCCCCCTCATTGTTCAATGATTCAGGATGACACAGAATCCATGTCTGCTCGACCGTGTAGGCTGGACCATTGGGTTTGGTCAGCATGATAAATGCGTGATTGGGCATGATGCTCAATGCCACATTAGGAAAAACCCACACAAAGCGTGCGCTTTCGCTATTTTCTTGATTGAGTCCAGACATCGGCGGCAATCCCAACCAGCCCCCCTCATCACCCTGCGAAATCGGCCACGTGGTCATGCCCGTGTACATGCCCCTGCCCTGCCAGCGATAATGGTCCTCGACACGTGATACCTTGATCAATTCTGGATGCACCCAAGGTAAGTGGTAATACTCGATGAAGTTTTCACCGACCAGCTTATAGTTGGCTTTGAAGATAAACTCCTTCTGACGTGCAATGACCCACTCATCCAGCCGATAGTTGGCAAAGCGTTCAGGCAGATCGCCAAGTTGCTCGGTTAATGACGGCATCTCGTCCAACGGCTTCTCCGACAGGTTCACAAAAATGAGAAAACCCCACGAATCCACATGCACAGAGAAGAGCGGATAGTCGTCGCGATCAAACTGCTCTACACCACCTGCGTTGCTAGTTTTGTTGATTGGCACAGCCAAATCAAAAATCTGTTGCTGATCTTCGGGGATGTCCGAGCCATCAAACAGCGGTGTGCCAATGCAGTTGCCATCCAAATCATAAGCCCAACTATGGTAGGGGCAACGAATACGTGCACCACGTACCTTTGTGCAATCAGCATCCAGCATCATTGCACCTCGATGACGACAGACGTTATAAAAAGCACGTAACTCACCCTGTTTGTTACGTGTGATAATAACGGATTGCCCTGCCACCTCCACGACACAGATGTCGCCTGGCTCTTTTAACTGCGGTGTCAACGCAACCGGAACCCAGCTATTCCCAAAGACTCGTTCCTGCTCCATTGCATGAAATGTCTCGCAGGTATATGCCTCCGGAATGATGGTCAGGGCGGACTCTACGGGCGCACGTGTGTGTTTATAAGTATCAGGGTTGACATAATCTTGCCTAGTAAATTGTTTTGGATACAAATCTGCGTAGGCAACTTTGCCATTGTTTGTCATTCTTACTCTTCCTTGAGCTAAATCTAGTGACGCAGGTTGTTAACCTGCCCTTGGTGACATCCCTGCTCACAGATTGCCAATTTGTGTTGTAATTGTTCAGCCCCCCCTGTCGGTTGAGCCTGTCGAAACCGCCCCCCCTTCGACAGGCTCAGGGGTCTGAATGGTTACTTTGTGTTACTGTCTACCCTTCGTGTATATATCGAGTCCGCAATGTATACACGCCATCACCCGTCAAGATTGCGCCACGACCAAAGAGACGGCCATTCTGCCAGTTCGACAGCCCCAACTCTGGACGCCGCAACGCATATTGCCCATCAACCCAGCGGGTGTGGTTGTTACTGACAAACGGTGCATTGAGTGTGTCATAAAAGCGTATATGTTCAGCCTCATCCTCGCTGATGAGCGCACCGATAAACTGCGGGCTTTGCGCATTGAACATGGACACGGCCTCGTCGATGGAATCGACCAAAATCAGTGTGACCTCTGGCGACTCTTCCCACTCCCACTCATGCCCCAAGGCCGCTGGCGAAATGAGCGCCGCCTGTGGTTCTTCCACATTGCCCTCCGCACGACCAATGGACACGATTTTCTCAAACAAGTCCGCGGGTACAGCCGCCTCGCACCCCTCAGCCACATGCAGCTTGAAGTTGGTTTCACGGTTACGCGCAGCCTGCTCCATGCCTGCCAAAAATGCAGGAACAAGCGTCTCTGCCTGTGAGCGTACAATACAACAGGTATTGAGCGTGTTGCAAACCTTGCGATCCAGCGAGCGCGTGACCGCCGCTTCAAAAATGGCAGGGTTGGCTGATTCCGCCGCCACAATCCACGCACCGCCTGTGCCATGTAGGCTGACGGGGACACCAACATTGCGAGCCAGTGAACCCAGCATGGCAACAGCATGGCCTGAGCCTCGTGCCACCGCCAATGACAGCCGTTCATCCTGGAAGAGTGCCCAACCAGCAGCATGTGCCGAGCTTTCCACCAAAGTGACTGCACCAAATGGTAGTCCAGCCGCTTCCAGCGCAGGGTTCAATGCCAGTGACATAATCGCTTGCGCCGTTCGTAGGGCGTCGCTACCAATGCGGAAGACAACGGTGTTGCCGCTGCGCAGTACCCCGCAGGCATCTGCCAGCACATTGGGACGTCCTTCAAAGACAAAGGCGATGACACCCAGTGCCGCACCGACTAACTCTACATGGAAGCCATCATGCTGCACTGTCTCGACCACATGGCCTCGTTGTGATGGCGCTGCAATCCACCCACGCAACCCATCAATCATGCCACGCCGCAATTTATCGCTGGCAATCAAGCGCGTCGTTGAGCGACCTCGCGCACGCGCTGACTCGACATCTTCAGCGTTGACCTCAGCAATCTGCGCCCAAATGTCATCAGACTCCAAGGCTGCTGCAAAGCCCGTATAAAAGTCCAAAATTTGGGCATCCGTAACCGTCCCCATTTCACGGAAGGCGTTCACGCTCTGTGTCACAGCATCGGTCGCAATCGCTTTTTCCGCAGCTGGAATATGGAGCAATTCGCCTGTACCTGCGATAGCTAGACTATCTCCTGCTTCAAACTTGGCAGCCAACTCCTCTGTCACGCGGACCATGCCCCCACTAGCCGTGATGATGGGCATACCAACTTCTAATTTTGTGATTGTTTCAGTTTGATTCATTTTTCTTGTTTTGTTTATCCTTCTCAAAAGAAGCTTGGGTCCTGCTAAAGAGTGCCAGAAAAAATGGACCCTGAATAAATACGCTGTGAGCGTAATGCTCCCAATAATTTTGATGAGTCTCATCATACAACAGCGCGTATATGATGGTCATAAGGGGTATATATAAAAATACCATAAAATTTAGTTTGGTTCGACTCATAAATGGCGGCAGTAGAACCCGCTCACCCGTCATTTCAATGAGTGGATTGTGCCACCATTGCCGAACTTTGGGGTTGGCTTCATAGGTGAAAAGTAGAATTATGAGCGAAATTAGGATGATTATCAAATTTTCACCAACTCCAACACAATCATGAATGGATAGCGATGATACATGTCATACCAAGGGAATTCCTTATTGCGCTCAGGCAATTGCGCAACCATCGCTTCTGGCATTCGCATATCCACCAGACGACGCAGCAACAACCCATTTTGATGAAAGGCAGTTATATACTCTTCCATCGTGCGGTGATAGTAGTAGACGGCGACGCCCTCTTTTGCCATACCATATAACGTGGATGTGTGCGAATCGAAGTAATTATCCACCTTTTCACGAAAGACAGCGGAGTAGGGATTGTTCATAGACGCGACAATGCGACCATTGGGCTTCAACACAGAACCCAAGGTAGCGATAAAGCCCTCATAGTGAGGTACATCGTTGAGAACCAGATTACTGACGATGAGGTCAAAATGACTGGCGTATTGCGACAGCGGTTGGCTCAGGTCATGTACTTCGTATGTGATGGCCGGGTTTGTATTGCGCGAAACAGCCGTTTCGACCAAACGCGGTGATACGTCGATACCTACGATGGCACTGTTCGGCGTGATGTGCTCTGACAACATACGCGAAACAATGCCTTCGCCACAGCCAGCGTCAAGGATTGTGAGATCGCGGGTGAGTTCATTGTCTACATCCACAAGCGAGAATAAATTTGGGATGACCAAATCACGGTTATAGTTGAATTGGTCTTGATGTTCTTTGGCGTAACCCCGTGCATATTGGTCGGCGTATTGATCATAGGTGTTTTGTTTCATTAGATATGCCTCAAGTTGTCCAGAATCTTGTCAAAGTAGCGACAAGATTTGTTTCCATATCACTTAATTGATGTATAATCAACATATACATGAGCAATCGGATCAAGTATACTATACAATAATCTGGTTGGAGCAAATTTAAAATTGTCAATGGGCATTTACGTGTTTTCATTTGCTATATATTCTGCATTAGTTCCATCATAAATACAGTCATCAAAGAGACTACAGGCAATTCAGATTGTCTCAAAACAAATCACCATATATTGAGTATGACAACATAGGCAGACTCAGAGGCAGCAGGTGCATTCGGCATGGATGTCAAGTCACCTATTACCAACTATGTACAGCGGTCCAAGAAGCGTTTTATGTTTGTAGACATATAACATAAACGCTATCTTCATGTCAATAACAAGGGCGGAATGTTGCAATCTCCGAATCTGTAAGATAAAGTTATACTATAGATCTTAAGATGCCAATTTCAAACGTGAACGTTTTGTGTTGATAGGAAGCATCATACTATCAGAATCAAATATTAAGACAAGAAATAAAAATAATGAATACTAGATACATCATTTCAATTTTCTGCACACTCATTGTGCTATGCACCACGTTTTCAGTCATTCCAGCCTATTCAGGGAGCAACATCGACTTCGGCACATTGCCTGGCACACCTGGTGAGGCGGGGTACATTGCATGGATAGCTGGTGTACTTCCCCCAACGCAGGTGATTAGTGAGGACTCAATGAACCCCGGCAGTGGCACAAACAACGGCTATGTCCAAAATCAGTGGTTTCTCAAGCCGGAGCAGTTCAACAACCCCGATGAGAGTGACGGGGTCATGATTGAGATGATTTTTGTTGGCAAGGGGAGCAGTAGTGGTCAAGCATGGTCGCATACCATTACGTCATGGACAACGGCGGAACCAACCACCGATCATGGTGAAGTAGGGGTGGCATTGGCAAATGGTGTATGCCCCAGCATTGAGTCGGCAACGGTCAACTCGGCTACCAACGAAGGGCAGGTGACATGGACGCATACGGGTAGTGATGACGCCAGCAATTACCTTGTGTATCGTAGTCTCAATGCATCGGGCGCAGGGAATGACGCCAGTAGCGGTATCTATGACCTTGCAGGCACGGCAACAGGCACAAACTTTACCGATGCTCAAATTTTAGAAGGTGCCACCGATATTAATGTATGGTATATCGTTGTCCCCGGTGACGTTGATGGCAACCCCAATGGATGCGCTAGTGAAGAGCAAAAGGCAACCGAAGGGGTCTTTACTGATAATCCACCCACAGATAATCCACCCACAGATAATCCACCCATAGATAATCCACCCACAGATAACAACAATACAGGCGGAGATTTCAACATCTATCTGCCCGTTGTCACACGATAAAACTATAATAGCAATACAACTTTACAACTTGCAACCTATAACTTTATGAAGGAGAAATACAATGTATTTATCACGACACCAAACAACCACAGGCGCACAGTGGGCAGCAGATGGTGTGGCATTGCCAGCAGGCGTTGATCTCAGCTTTATGCTCAACCTACCCAGCGATGCCATGGCCGCAACCATTGAGTCACTCAAAACTGGTGTGGAGGCTGCTGGCGATTTATTGCCACCCATTGACGCACAACAAGAGGTCTGGGCTTGTGGTGTCACCTATCTCAAAAGCCGAGAGGCACGTAAAGAAGAGTCGGATAGTGCCGATGTCTATGAAAAAGTGTATGACGCCGAACGACCAGAGACTTTCTTTAAGTCAGCGGGGTGGCGCTCCAGCGGGCATGGACAGACAGTGCGTATCCGCAAAGACAGTGCGTGGAATGTGCCAGAGCCGGAGTTGACACTGGTTATCAATGCACAGGGTGAAATTGTCGGCTATACCACGGGCAACGATATGTCATCTCGCGACATTGAGGGCGAAAACCCACTCTATTTGCCTCAAGCCAAAGTCTATGATGGCTCCTGTGCGGTTGGCCCTGGTATCCAGCTTGCCCCCGCCGAGACCATGACCGACTTGCCGATTACATTGCAGATTGAGCGCGCTGGCGCCATGATGTTTGATGACAGCACATCGACCAGCCAACTCAAACGCACTGTACAGGAACTGGTATCCTGTCTCTACAGTGAGATGAGCTTCCCCTATGGTGCGCTGCTGATGACAGGCACATGTCTGGTTCCGCCCAATGAGTTTACTTTGCAGTCTGGGGATTTGATTCGGATTGGCGTTGGTGGGTTGGTTATGGAGAATACGGTGGCGTAGGCAAGTAGGTCGGTAATCGGTGGGTCGATAATCAATATCTACGTGCCGACCCACTGATTACCAAGATACTAGCCCACCAAACATAGAAGGGGATAAATTGTGCTATCAGCAGGTCGTTCCCAGATGCGAAGAGCATTTTATAAACATCGAGAAATTGCACAGCAAGGAGATACGATATCACATTATCTTCTGTTATTTTATGCTATGGAATGTGGCCTGAAATCTGTCCAAGTTTCTCGAATGCCGTCACATATTCAAACCACTTCAAACATTCATCCAGACAATCAACATGGTCACAGTTTGATGGCGTTGGCACAAGAGTTGGGGCTTCCATCCTCAGTTACAGGGCGAAACACACAATTTCGCTTAAAAAACGATAAGTCGGTTTCCTATGGTATTGAAAGATTGCACGAAGCATGGTGATATGGTGTTGAGATCGAGCCAATGGATGAGCAAAAAATTTTACGGTGGCTAAAAGAAGCTTATAGGTGGATTGAGGAGAGAATTTAAATGTCTTTTGAACAGAAACGCCTCTATACATGGGTTGATATCGAACAAGAGTTAGCTGACTCTCGAAACGAAGATTGGCCCGCATCCTTGGTTTGGGCAAGGGTTTACTGGGATGGTGTTTATCTTGGCATCCGTCCGCAAACACAGGATGAGGTTTTGACGTGGCTTGCTAAGAAATTTGAGCCTAATATTGAGTGGGAAGCACCCGGTGAGCTATCTATTCGATTAGAGAGCCTAGCAGACGAGCCAAGAAAATTAGGGATATTGTGTGACGAAACTTTGCCAATGTTGTCATGGCTACCGGATTTATCGTCTGCTCATTAAAAACACAAACAGAAGGTTAGATACATGATGACTCAGAATAATTCTACGAGTTCATTACCAATCGAAATCGTAGACCAAATCTTCACCTTAATGGCCGAATCAGCCAACATGGAATACTATGGCGAGGACGTATCTCAGCTAGAACATGCACTGCAATGTGCCAAGCTGGCAGCAGATGTCCACAGTGACGATGAAACCGTGATCGCTGCACTGTTGCACGACATCGGTCACGTCTGTGATCCAGATGCCGAACAGATGGGGGATGTTGGGGCAGTGGACCACGAAGGTATTGGTGCGGACTTTTTGTTGGGGCTTGGATTTTCAGCAAAAGTAGCAGAACTGGTACAGGCACATGTGGTGGCAAAACGC
The DNA here is from genome assembly GCA_039029935.1 of Chloroflexota bacterium. Classification (GTDB taxonomy): domain Bacteria; phylum Chloroflexota; class Anaerolineae; order Caldilineales; family Caldilineaceae. The sequence goes on along the minus strand of JBCCFC010000306.1, from coordinate 3,721 downwards.
TATCTCACCTTTGCCAAACCAGAGTACGCGGCCAAGCTCTCACCTGCAAGTGTGGAAACGTTGAAGCATCAAGGTGGACGCATGACGGCAGATGAAGCCACCGCCTTTGAGCAGGACCCGCTATTCAAAGAAAAATTGCGGATGCGATCATGGGATGAACAGGGCAAAACGCCAGAATTGGCCGTGCCACCATTGGAAAGCTATCGGGCGATGGTTTTGGCCCATTTAAGAGGATAAGTAATATTCATGCAACTTGAGATTTTAACATATTGTGACGCCGCCACAGAACATGCGGGACGGCTCAACATTGTCGGCGCAACGGACACACTGCTGCTCAATAGTGTACCAGGCAAAATTGCCCATTGTGCATTTGTGATGCGGTTCCGCGTTGCACGCATTGAGGAAGGCGAACATGCGGTTCGGGTGATGGTGATTGATGAGGATGGTGGATCATTGCTCAACATGGAGGTCAAGCTCAATGTACGCATTAACTCGGGCATGTCTGGCGCAATCAATATGATTGTCAATGCGCAGAATCTTGAGTTCCAAGAAACGGGTGAGTATGCGGTTGAGGTGGCGATGGATGGCATTCTTATCGGTTCAACCCCTCTGTTTATTCGCTCTCGTCTGGATGAGATGATAGCACAGCGGCAAGAGCAAGAGCGGATCGAAGACCAGCATCATTCAGAAGACACAGTTAAAGAATAAGTATGGCATCAAAAAAAATAAAAAAAACACAAAATCAACAAATCAAACCTTGGATATGGGTTATCCTCTTTGCCATCATGGCAGGTATCATCCTGCTTGTGACCTTTGGCGGTGGGGGGGATGACGCCACGCCTCTGCCAGATGAATCTGTGCCGACTACACAGCCAGATGCCGATTTGAGCATTGAACCAGCGAAAGAGGGTGAATTACTCGTAGCGGTTGTTGAATTTGATGATAACACGCCAGTGGACAGCTTTGGTGTGGGGGCGCAGATCACAAACCCATCGGAACAGATTGTGGATCCTGTTCGGGCAATGGTTGCAGACAAGGAGTCCATCCGTGTCGATATCATCCCGCGCACCCAATCACTCCAATTGCAGCTCACGGCTAAAAAATTACAGGGTGACTATGGGGCGGGTATTGTTGTCTGGGGTGGGTATGAGCGTAGCATTGAGGCTGCATCCGGCGAAACTATTGCATCCCTTGATTTCTTCTTTGAGCATGGCGATTTATTTTCGAGTGAGGAACCCTCCCTTGATAAGCAGTTGATTGCTCTTGATAAACGCAATTTTCAATTCACACTTGGCTCCGGCGCAGTCGAGCAAAAGGACACACAAATAGAGAATATCAATGCATTTGTACATGGATTGAGCTTGTTAAAGGCGCAGTTATATGATGAGGCTGCAACCGCGTTTGCTGGTGCGCTCAAACCGACCGAGACACCTCTCTCGCCTGCGTTCATAGAGATCGTGCCACTGTATGAGGGCATTGCCTATTTGCAGCGGGCGCAACTACTAGAAAGCCAGCTAGAAAATCAGGCAGGGGACAGAGCGTATGCCGATGTCTCAGCCGATTATCATGCCTATGCATTGGGTCGTATTGCCTATTTTTATGCGTTGTTGGGTGAAACTGAGCAGGCTCTGGCCGTTTATGCAGAGGCTGCCTCTCTACTCCCTGAATTAGGCACCGAGGACACAGAAATCGCACCACAGGATAAGATTGCGCTGTCTACACAGGCGTTTATTTATCGTACATGGGGGCGTGCATTGGAGCAGTCAGGCGACATTGAAGGTGCTGTCAAGAATTATGGACAGGCATTGCCCCTTTTGCGCGACTCGGGGCAACGACCCACTGAGGCGGCTACGTTGAACCAATTGGCGCGCATCTATAGCAATCTTGGTGACAAAGGCAAAGCCATTGAATTTCATCGTTTTGCTCTGGAACTGTATGAGCTTGATAATGATATAAGCGGTATGGCTGTAACACACAATTGGATTGGCAATGTCCGTAATGATTTGGGGGATATTGAGTCTGCGCTTGCTGCCTATCAAACGGCGTTGTCGCTGTCGCAATCTTCTGGAAACAGCGCAACAGAGTCCAGCGTACTCAACAATCTTGGTGGTGTTTATGAGCGCGTAGGTGATTTGGAACAGGCGGCGGAAGCTTATGTCCAAGCGTTGACATTGCGTCGTGAAGCTGGTGATCGACAGGGTGAGGCGACAACCATGAACAATATCGCCAGCCTTTATACGAAGGTGGGCGAAACGGATAAGGCCCTTGAGTTTTATGAGGGTACATTGGCCTTGCAGCGTCAGATTGAAGATGTGCGTGGTGAGGCGATTACACTCAATAACCTCGGGCGGCTCTATGAAAACCAAGGGAACGACACAGAGGCACTCAGCAATTATGAGCAATCGCTTATTTTGCGTCGAGCCGCAGCGGATCGGTTGGGTGAGGCAACTACGCTCAATAATATGGCGAGTGTCAATGCCCGTTTAGGGAATGCAGACACCGCAACTGAAAATTATCAACAATCTCTGAGTTTGCTGGAGGCACTTGATGCCAAACCGCAGATCATTACTGTGCGTGGAAATTTTGTCCAGTTTCTAATCGAGCAAAATCGGCTAGATGAAGCCAACGTGGAACTGGCGGCAACGATTGTGTTGGCCGAAGAGATTCAACACCCTGCGCTGGAAATTTTAACGACGTTGCAGGAACAAATTGATTAGGGTATAGTGAGTAGTGAATAGTGAATAGTGAACAGTGAATAGTTTTTCGTGTTGATTGTTCCTATTGAAATTTAATGTTAAACACCATACAAACAATTAAAGGAGATCAAACATGCAAACACGAACGGGTGGCTTTCCGATTGGCTTTCGCCGAGGATGGTCAGAATGGCAGCAAGACATCAATGCGTTGATTGAGTGGACAAAGAATAATGATTTGTCTGTGATTGATTTGGGCAAAAATGGCGATACTGAGGCAAATATTGTGCGTGGGGCGGGGCTGGTCGTTGGCTCGATTGATATGGCTGAATGGCAAGGCATGATCTCGGCGGATGCGGGCAAGCGGGCGGAGGCCATTGCACAGAACAGTGAATATGTCCGTGCCTGTGCCAATCCCGACGGTTCACCGACAAACTTCTTTCAGGTGATGTTACCGGAGAATCCAGAACTGTCACGCAGTGAAAACTTTGGCTATATGGTCGAAAGCTATAACGAACTGTCCTCTGTGCTGGAAGAAAACAATGGTCGGATGGTCATTGAAGGATGGCCGGGGCCGGGCGCACTTTGTTGTACCCCAGAAGGCTATCGCGCCTTGTTTGAGCAGTGTCCATCACCCAGTATAGGTGTCAACTATGACCCATCGCATCTGGTGCGCATGGGCATTGACCCAATTCGCTTCTTGGGCGAATTTATGGACCGCGTCTATCATGTGCATGGCAAGGACACCGAAATTCTGGAAGATGCGCAGTATGAATATGGCACAGAGCAGCCAGCAACCTTTGCCAAGCCCATCTGGTTTGGCGCACATCACTGGCGATATACCATTCCAGGGCAAGGAAATATCCGCTGGGTGAAAATATTTGAGATGCTGGCCGAGCATGGCTACAACGGTGCTGTCTCTATCGAGTTAGAAGATGCCAACTTTAATGGCTCAACAGAGACGGAGCAACAGGGGCTGTTGTTGGGTGCAGCTTATCTAGCAGGGTGCTAGACTAGAAAAAAATTTT
>JBCCFC010000305.1:0-11517 GCA_039029935.1 Chloroflexota bacterium | reverse complement strand
CAGGGGGGCCCCTGAACCCGACGATCCCTCGCCCTCCGGAACATTTTTTTCCGTTTTTGGCGCCTCACATATGAGTTCTGCGCGGCGGGGGGGGGGGAGGTCCGCAGGTTTTTTTGGACGCCAAAAATTTTAACCCCCCCCCTTTTATATCAATCAACACGACTCTCCGTTGTCGATCTGTGTTGAGTCTGAATTTTTTGCCCGCCCTGAAGATGGTCTGCAAGCACTTGAAGCATTGTATGGCTTTGCCTTTGATCCTGACAATGTTATTTTGATGGACATTGATGAAATCTACGATGCGCTACGTCAAGGAATTTGTGACGTTGGGGAAGGCTTTTTGACCGATGGTCGTATCTCTGCGTGGGGGCTGAACCCACTGGGTGATACGCTCTCCTATTTTCCATTCTATAACCCAACACCCGTGATTCGGGCTGAGGTGCTTGAGAGATATCCAGAGCTCGAACCGATTCTCAATGCACTGAGTGCAAGCATTGATGATGACACCATGCGACAGCTAAACGCACGTGCGGATATCGGACTGGATGGTATATTGCTCAGTGGGGATGAAGAGACGGTGGAAGCCGTTGCTCGTGATTTCTTGCTAAAAGCGGGCTTGATCAAACCACCACAAATTGTCATCGGCTCAAAGGAATATACAGAGCAGTTAATTCTGGGACAGATTCTGGTTCTGCTCTTGGAAGATTCCGGCTATGAGGTTGTTGATCGCACTGGATTGGGTGGTTCAACAGTCGTTCGTTCAGCATTAGAGAGTGGTGACATTGACCTTTATTTTGAGCTGACAGGCACAAGCCTCTCCGTCTACAACGGGATCCCACCGACAGCCCAACCTGCGAGTGCCGACCGTTCGTTTGCATTGGTACGTAGTCTGGACGAGCGTCAGGGTGTTGTTTGGCTTAATCGCGGTTTTTATAACAATACCTATGTTATGATGGTACGTCAAGACCTGCGCGAGCAAGGCATCGTCACGCTGGACGATCTATCTGCGTTTATGAATGCCAACGACGATCCGTTTACGGTGTGCGTCGAAACAGAATTTTATGGTCGCCAAGATGGTATTCATGGCATGGAGCAGGAATATGGGTTCTCTTTCAAACCCGAAAACATTCAGGTTATGGACCTTGATAGCGGTTATGATGCCCTGCGTGATGGTACATGTGATATTAGTGAAGGCTTTGGTACAGATGGACGTATTCAAGCATGGGATTTCCATGTATTGGAAGATACACGCTCCTTCTTCCCCATCTATAACCCAGGCCCCGTCACACGACCTAGTGTCCTTGAACAATATCCAGAGATGGAAGGATTACTGAATCAGATTGGTCAATACCTCGATGATGATACCATGAGTTTGATGAACGCCCGTGTGGACATTGGGGCAGATGGTGTGATTAACAGTGGTGATGAAGAGTCTGTGGCCGATGTTGCCTATGATTTTCTGTCAAAAAGTAAATTACTCAAACCTACAACGGTTGTTGTCGGGTCCACAACGGATGACAATGACTTCTTATTGGGTCAGTTGGTGCTCAACTTGTTGAGCGCATCTGGCTTTGATGCTGTTGATTTGACAGGATTGGGTGATGATGTCGCTGTCCGTAATGCATTGGTCAATGAGAACATTGATATCTACATTGATGCCATTGGTACAGCCCTTTCGCTCCACCATGAATTGCCAGCACCAGCGCTGCCGACGGATGCCGAACGGGCCTATGACTTGGCAAAGAGTTTGGATAGCGCTAATGATATCGTATGGCTAGACCTAAGCAATGCCCGTAACACGACAACCATGTTGATTCAGAGACGCCTGAGCGATGAAGGGATCCAAACGCTTGAAAACCTTGCCGACTTTATGAACACAAACGGCTCACCATTCTCCCTCTGTGCGACAGAATCATTCTTGGGTGAGGACGATTTGACATCGGCTAACATTGTTTTGGGTGGATTGGAACGTGTCTATGGCTTCCAATTCTTAGACCAAAATATTCAAGTTGTCGCTCCGGACGAGACATATTCAGCTGTACGTGATGGTCTCTGTGATATTTCATTGGGGAACAGTACCGATGGCCGTATTGATGCATGGGACCTACATCGTCTTGAAGATACACTCAGTTACTTCCCTGTTAACAATCCTGCGCCTATCATGCGCCAAGAATTCTTCCAACGCCATTCAGACGTTGTGGATATGCTCAATACACTCTCCGCCTTATTGGATGACGAAACCATTGGTGGCTTGAATGCCGAGATTAACTTGGGCGATGATGGTGTTGTTAATACAGGTGATGAAGACTCCATTAACAATATCGCTATCAACTTCTTAGAAGAAAACGATTTGCTTGTGACACGCAGCGATGCTCCGGTGACACCTTCTGAACTCTTTGGATTACTATCGTCAGGGGAATCTGCCTCTAGCGAGTCTGCGACGGGTGATGAGGATGAGGCTGAAGTGGATGTAGACGAAGGAGCAACCGATGTTAGCACTGATGAAGAAGCTGTTGGCGATAGTGTAACTGAGGAAGCCGCAGAAGACGCAGCAGAAGACGCCACAGAAGATGCCACAGAAGAATCAACCGATGAGGCTAGCATAGATGATGTTGACACGGCGAGTGATACGGCTGATGTTGAACCCGAAGTGGATGTAGAGCAAGGGGATGCTGATGCTGAGGGTGAAGCTGACTCATCTACTGATGGAACTGTCGATGCTGCAACCGAGGATACGGAGAGCGACGCTACTGATGTAGCAGATGCCGAAGCGGTTGTTGATGAGTCGGTTGAAAGCACCACCGAAGAAGCCACAGAGCCAGATGCCGATGTGGATGACGGTACTGAAACTGATGACGGTACTGAAACTGATGACGCCACTGAAACTGATGACGCCACGGTAAGCGAAGATGCAGAAGAGGGCGATGTTGATGATGCAGCAGTTGAACCATCAGCAATTGCCGCTCCCTCTGTACTTACATCAACGGATGAGATCACCAACACAGACGACATTACGGATGATACCGATAGTGAATTATCTGCTGGTGATGTGTTAGCAAACATACTGAGTTCGCTTGATAATCCAGCGGACGATGAAGAGCCAACCGTCGTTGTCGAATCGTCTGATTCAGAAACAGCGGATGTCGATGACGCTGATCCAACCGATACAGAAACAGCAGATGTAGAAACGGCAGATGCTGGAACAGCAGATGTAGAAACGGCAGATGCTGGAACAGCAGATGCAGAAACGGCAGATGCTGGAACAGCAGATGCAGAAACGGCAGATGCAGAAACGGCAGATGCTGATGCTGGAACAGCAGATACAGAAACGGCAGATGCTGCATCCGATGATGAGGTTGCCGATGATGAGGTTGTAGCGGATCTGGATGAGGGTGCAGAAGAAGACACATCTGGTGAGCCTGCGGTAGTCGTGCGTGATGTGACCACAACCAGCGGTTCACAGCCTTCAGCTTCCACTGCAACAATTACTGTCCCAAGTACATATAGCGTCAACGCTCGTGTGGCTGCGACAATTGACGCCGAGGTTATCGACGTGCTACCACGCAGTGCCATCATCCCTGCCATTGGACGCACCGACGATGGAAACTGGCTTCAGATCATTCTGGAAGACAGCGGACAGCTCGCATGGGTCTTCACAGGCGCAGTCTTCTCTGTGCCAGAAGAGATTGATTCATTGCCAATTGTCGAGTCTGGTGCTGAGTAACTTGTCTTAGAAATGGCGATTAAATAACCTATGCACGCTCAGTGAGCACGCCCTCGTGCTTACAGTGAGTTGGCAAAAAGCGTGCTAATTACTCTGGAAAATACCGCATAAGCGGCCTGACCAGAGGACCCTTGTAACTCATCTTTTTGAGTTACAAGCCGTATTACCATTGGTAAATACCAACTCACTGTAACTGTGCGGGTCTGATCTAACTGGGAAAGTTATTTAATCGCCATTCCTTATATGTTTCAAGTGGCGTGGAGAGGACGACATCTTCCCCATGCCACTTGTGGAATATCTACAATATTCGTAACAATCATACTTTTGTCGTAGATAAATCGTGAATTCAATCAGGAATGCATGGCAAGATTGTAGGTAAATTGACAGGTTCTTTGGTATAAAAAGGCTGTATTTATCTTAAGTATGTGATACACTGCTGACAAATACCCATCTTCAACACCCTGATTTGGCCGTTTTATGGCTCTTTCTTCTTTTTTGTTCATCTCAAATTTGGGCTGCAACCCTAGAGCGAGTATAATGGCGCACGATACATAGCCACCGAAAACGTGGCTTCACTTATCGTATAGGGTATGAAGAAGGTTTGTAGATATTCTTAAAGTGATATAGCAGCGTGGAAAGAGAGTCGTGCTTTCACATAATTGATTTATATGTGGTAAATCGTTTCAGGTTTATTTGACTGATCTGTGTGATAAGCACTAGGAATAGAGAAGGATGTAATATACATGCTCACAACGATTGTATCGTTTATCATTGTTCTTGGAATCTTAGTATTCTTTCATGAACTAGGGCATTATTGGGTTGCACGTCGCAATGGCATCGTTGTGGATGAATTTGGCTTAGGGTACCCGCCCCGTATGGTCAAATTGTTCACTTACGACGGCACAGATTTTACCTTGAATTGGATCCCTGTTGGTGGTTTTGCGCGTATGCGTGGGGAAGATGCAGGCGACATGTCGCAAGGTTCGTTTAACGCCGCCAGTCGAGGTGCACGTGCCGCAACCTTATTTGCAGGGCCAGGGGTGAACCTGTTGCTTGCAGTTTTTCTATTTGCTGCGAGTTTCATGGCTGGTTTTCCGGCAATGGTTGGCTTCCCGCAAATCATAGAAATGGATTCAACCAGTATTGCTGCCCAAGCTGGTGTTCAGCCCGGCGATATAGTGCTTCAATATGGTCAACAGTCGGCCAATGTTAGTGCTATCCCTAACGTATCCTATAATGTCATGTCAAATCGAAGTTCACTCCCTATCTCTACAGAAAGTCAATTAGGTAGCCAATCTGACAGCGGATTGGGTGATTTGTCATCCAGTATCGTTGTTTTGCGCGAAAATGAAATCTTAAGCCTGCAAGTCGCCTCATCAGATATGTTAGATGTTAACGCCGTTGATAGTTTATTTGACTCAGTCTCCTATATTCCTGTCATATCTACCCAAATTGGCCGCGTTGCCGAAAAAAGCCCGGCAGAAATGTCGGGGATTCTAGCAGGTGATCTCGTCTATGCGGTGAACGACACAACGGTAACGCTTGAGACACCCTTGAATGAAGTGATTGGTCGCAATCTGGGCAAAGAAGTCACGCTTCACGTGTGGCGAAATATCTCTCTTAACCCAGCAGCAGACGATACCAATACCAGCCAAGGCCCACAGCTTGTGACCATTAACGTCACACCAAGAGAAAATCCACCTGCTGGAGAAGGCGCATTGGGGGTCCAGATTGGACCTGTTACCCAACTTGCAACCATGCCATTCCTACAATCCATGTGGGAAGGTCTGTTAAGCACTGGTGAATATGTCTTGCTTGTGCTTCGTTTCCCTGTCATGATACTGCAAGGCGAGTTATCCGCAAGTGAAGCTGAACTCACGGGGCCCGTTGGTATCGCACAGATGATTGGCGGTGCAGTGTCAGCAACCATCGACACAGGGTTGTGGTTTCCCATCTGGCGTCTGGCAGCAGTCCTCAGTGCAGCATTGGCCGTGACGAATTTACTGCCACTTCCCGCACTAGATGGGGGGCGTCTACTCTTCATCTTGGTGGAAACCTTGCGTGGTCGCCGAGTAAACCCAGAACGTGAAGGTATCATCCATATGGTGGGCTTCATGTTGCTATTAGGGCTGTTGGTCGTGATTACGTTCAGGGATATAACGACCACGCGCCAAGGGATTGACTGGCTCAGTATTCTTGGGCAATAAATAAACCAGTCATCAGAAACTTAAATCATTAACACTATCGAAACAATTAATGAGGGATGGCGTTCTATGTCAGACTATTTTAACTCAGAACATCAAGGACAAGATAATCAGTTCGTTCAACCCACTCATATGCCTATCAATCCACATCAGAATCCAATCAATCCAAACAGGAATTCAGAGGGGGCAAGGCATAGGTTGAATCACACTGAATATCCACTTGCTGTTGCGAATAACCATCTGACAGACCACACACCCAATTTACCAGCACAGCGTTCGCTGAGTTTGCCTGCTCCTATCCAACAGTCAAACGCAGCCTCTGCATCGCCGCTTTTGCCAGTAGCACAGTCGTCATACGGCACATCATCCTACAGTGTGCCTGCTGTTCGGGCATTTAATCTCTGTCAATGCCCGACCTGTGGGGCGGATAATCACGATAATTCGGCATTATGCTATGCATGTGGGACACAGTTGTTGAGCCAGCCTAAACGCATTCGTTGTCGCTCTTGTCATAATCACTCACCCAATAATCTCATGCTCTGTCCGCACTGTGGGCGAGAGTTACGGCCATCAGCCTCACGGCTCATTGTTTGGGGTGGACCGATTGCATTGTTAACCCTGTTCTTTATCTTCCTCTCTGTGCGGATGGACAACACTGACCCGCTGAGGTGGATACAGAGCCAAGCACAAGCTGGCGTCGAGATGATTCAGGAGATGAGTGAGCAGATGGACCCTGTGGTCTCAATTGGGATTACACCCATCGCTTCGTTGAATCAGCTCACGGATGATGTCGTCTCCATCACCGATGGAACTGTTGTTGCCAAAGCCATGACGATTGAACAAAACAATCAGGCAATTGCACAGCAACAAGGGCAAACCGTTGCTTTGAATGATAGTGCAGAAGGGGGGATCACGGCGAACGATGGCATTGCCCCATCAAATGTTGGTGTCGCCGCAAGTGCGGCTGATGGGGTTGTCGCGGTTATTACAACAGGGGGTTCTGAGCAACCAGAAGCCGTCGCCGTTGTCCCCAATATTGTGGATGAGGCGGTGGTTGAAAATGCACAGCCGCAGTCTGTTGCCTTGGCAAATACAGCCGCCAATGCCGTATCTGCCAATAATGTGGCACCACCAGCCGCTGCACCAGCCGCTGATAATCCACCTGTTGCTGACCCACCTGCATCAACCCCGCCACAACCAACACCTGTACCCGTTGTCGCCCTACCAACTGCACCACCTGCACCACCTGCCGAAGAGCCTGTCGTATTGGTCCCAACAGACACACCATTGCCACCAGCACCAACGGTGCCTGCTCCGACGGCAACACCATTGCCACCAGCACCAACAGCGACACCGTTGCCACCAGCGCCAACAGCACCACCAACACCAACATGGACACCTGTGCCTGCACAACCTGCTGTTGCACAGCAGCCTAGCATAGAACAACCTGTTGTTGCACAACAAGTCGTAGCGGCGAGTGCGCCATCATCATCGTCGCACATTGTGCAGTCAGGGGATACACCAAGCAACATTGCCGCCCGATACGCCGTGCCGGTTGAGGCGTTGATGGCAACCAATAACTTGTCACGTGTAGATGCAAACAATCTCCAGATTGGTCAGGTATTAGTCATTCCGTCTGGAAATCCAGCTATAAGTCCACCTGCAAGCTCACCCGCAAGTCCCCCTGTAAACAATGACACTGTGATGGCTGCATCGAACACAAATACATCGAATACATCAGATGTGGCATCCGTTGCCGATGAATATATCTTTGGTGCGCCCAATTTGAGCAGTCCTGGCAACGGCGTGACCATTGAGTGTGATAACGATCATCAGCTAAGTTGGCAGCCTGTCGGTGGCATTCAATCCAGTCATGCGTATGTCGTGCATATCGGATTTGTCGATGGCATTGATGAAAATAACGAAGCCAGCGTTGTGTGGCTCTTCCAACAAAAGCTGAAAGGTGACTATACCACAGGCGTGTTGGATGCCGATTTCTGTGGATTGAGTTCGGATGAAATGGGCAACCAATGGCGTTGGTATGTCGAAGTTGTGCAGGACCGCAATGGCGAAACGATACCTATCAGTCCGCCAAGCACAACTTGGGGATTTGTGTGGCGGTAACGATTCAGACCCCCTCCTAACCTCCCCCTAGCAGGGGGAGGAACTGTTCTCAACACTAGGGGGAGGAACGGTCCCCTCCACCTAGCAGGGGGAGGGTTAGGGAGGGTCAGCTAGAGGCCAGATTATGTCTGATTTTGGGGCTAAACTAGAGACGGAACTCGATGCGGAATGGCGCAATGAACTGGACGATGACGACGAATTTTATGAACCCAGTCCAGCCCTGACCAAACGATATTCTGTCGCAGAATTGATGACATTGCTTGTCGAAAATCCAACCGAACTGACAAGGCAAGACCTGTGGGTACTGTCAGATTTGAGTCGCGCCGATATGGACGTTGTGCGCCGACGCTGGCCTGAAATCCCAACAGATCGCCGTCAAGATATTGTGCAGTCTATGGTGGAGATGGGGGCTGAGAATCTTGATCTGCATTTAGGTCGTTTTTTGCAAGTGGCGATGGGTGATGATGATGCATCCATTCGACGTATCGCTATTGAGGGATTAGCCGAAGATGTGGATACAGCCTTTATTGGCCCCTTGCTACAAACATTCCACAACGATAGCGATGAATCGGTGCGAGCTACTGCGGCGGCTGCGCTGGGTCCCTATGTCCTTGCTGGTGAATTAAATGAACTGGCCTCCGCGTTTGCTATGCGCATCGAGGAAGCCCTGTTGTCTGTACTTTTACGCGAAGATGAATTGCTAGAGGTTCGATGCCGTGCCTTAGAGAGCATCGCCTATTCGAGCGAAGTGGCGATCCGGCAGTTGATTGAGGATGGCTATTACTCGCCCTTTATGGACATGCGGCTGAGTGCGTTGCGTGCAATGGGTCGCAGTGCTGATATTCGTTGGCGTCCCTTGGTCAAGGCAGAGCTACAGAATCCAGATGCTGAGATGCGGGCTGGGGCAGCGCAGGCTTGTGGTGAGTTGGAAGCAAGAAGCGCGCTGTCAGATTTAATGGCAATGACTGAGGATGAAGATCAATCGGTTCGTCTTGCCGCCATTTTCTCATTGGGACGGATTGGTGGGGCCGAAGTAAAACGATTGTTACGAGAATTATCAAATGACGATGCGACTCTTGAAGGCGAAGCTGCAGAAGAAGCACTGGACGAAATCCTGCTTAATGAAGACAACGAAGGAATTGCCCTGTTTGACGAACGTTTGGATAGCGATGATCCAGACTGGGACGATGATGAGGATGAACAGTGGGATTTTGAGCCTTGGGAACGGTGGCAATGAATTTAAAGCTTAAACGACTTGTGCGTACCAGCCATTCAGAGCAGTACGCACTTTTTGATTTAGACCATATACAGCCACCCAAACCATCCTCGGCACAATCAGCTCGAACGGAAGGCAATCAACCACAAACGCCTGTAACGATTGGTAAATTCGACTTGCATTACACCAACGAGGGGGCCTATGGAACGTTGCTCATGTGGGGTGCTTCTACACGGTCAATGGGCGCGGATGAGCGACGTGCCTTTATTTACGCATTGATTGACGATATCGTGCAGCCAATGGGTGTACCGGGCGATTATGTCATCGAATTTTTTATGCCAGAACTGGACCAATACGAAGTCTTCCACAATGTTGGGATTGACAATGTTGGGATTGACAATGGTGGGATTGACAATGTTGGGATTGACAAGGAGGGCAATGCTGCACTGCCAAATGATAGCCAACCTGCTCTTTCTGAACCATCACAAACGGGGAATTTGCTGCTCGAAGATGGGACACCGCAAACGACAAATGCCACAAATGGGATCTGGCGTCACAACATCTCTAACGCTAGCGAGCAGGACGGTCATAAGCAGAGCAACAATGCCGCAGATAGCGTGGACACGAACCGCGTGAATATCGGTGGGGTTGATTTAAACCAGACCGACACCTATGATGCCCGTGTTTGGCAACGCAGTCGGTGAGAGTCGTAATTCTATGGCACAACCTATAGCACAGCCTACATTAAACACGGAGCGCAACCAACGTATCAATACGTCATGGACCACTGAACCTGTGCCACGATGGCGTGCCAATCCAGAAAAGTTGGCTTGGGCCGTTATTTTGGTGAGTTTTTCGATCTTTGCAGCCCTAACCTTCCTAATCCCTTGGAGCATCCAATATACCACTCGCTACGCGACGGTCAGTCAGCAAGCTCGGTTAGAGTCAACCCTTGGGACGCTTTTTTTCTACCCATCGGCAAGGGCGGAACCCATCGCTATCACAGAACCCCGCTTTGAGGTGGCAGAGGGCAGCCGTATTGAAGCCAATGGTGACGCTACCCAAGGGACACTCGGGCTTTTTGGTGCGCAAGGGTCTGATGAACTCTTAGGCAGTGTACAGATTTATGCAGGGACAACGCTCGAAATTCTACGGATGCGTCGTCCCTATTTTGAATCGAGTTCAGAGCCATATACCGTTCACCTCAATTTGGTTGACGGTCAAGCTCGTGTCTTTACCAGCACAGGCGGGATGCGCCCTGTCCAAGTTAAAATTTCTACACCCAATGGTCTGATTGAACTAGAGGCGGGCAGCTATCGTATCTCCGTGACCGCTGACCGGACTGATATTACCGTGCGTGCCGGGCAGGCATCCTTAACAGACCTAGAGGACAACAGCATGATGGTTGGACGGGGATTGCGCGCATGGGTGGAGAATGGCGCACTGGCCGAACAACCCGGTTCAACACAGCAGAATTTGATTCTCAATGGTGATTTTCGTCGACCAATTCGTGACACATGGGAGAGTTATGTTGTCGCCGAAAATGTAGCCCCTGGTAATGTCAATATCATTGAGCGCGATGGCCGTCGGGTTGCCCATTTTATTCGCAATGGCGAGGAGAATGTGCCCACCGAGGTCGGGCTACAGCAGGCTGTCAATAAAGAGGTTCATGTCTATGACACGCTACAAATCCAGCTTGATGTCCGCTTAATCCAGCAAAGCCTATCTGGTGCGGGCTATCTTAGCTCTGAGTTTCCGCTGCGTGTCGAGATTGCCTATACGGACATTTACGGCAAAGAACTTCACTGGGGACATGGCTTTTATTTCCGTGACCCCGTAGACCCCAATTGGAAAGTCGTGAATGGCGACAAGATTCCACCGCTTCAATGGTACACCTACCAGTCACCCAACCTCATAACGCTTTTGGACGAAACACGACCAGCACAAATCAACCAGATCCGCATTTATGCTAGCGGTTGGAATTACCAAAGTATGGTCAGCGAAATCTACCTGACAGCCCAGTGATAGATAAACCACAGTGATGGACAAAGGAAAGTATCGCAGGTTGGCTACCTGCGTCACAGATAACCAATCTATAATACGGGTGTATATTTTCCTATTCTAGGACAAAGGAAAAGTATCGCAGGTTGGCTACCTGCGTCACAGATAACCAACCTGTGATACTGGTGTATATTTTCCTTTGTCCATCACTGTGGTTTATCTATCACTGGGCTGTCAGGTAGATTTCGCTG
>JBCCFC010000304.1:0-11517 GCA_039029935.1 Chloroflexota bacterium | reverse complement strand
TTTTCTTTTTATAATTGTTTTTTTTTTCGTTTTTTGTTGGGTTTTTCAATTAACACAAAATATTCTTGTTTTTTTTGGGATTTGTAAATTTTTTGGTTATTTTTGTTATATGTCCGATTTTTGACAAACGGCGGACTTCTGTACCGCTGAATATTGAGAAGATACATCATAGGAAACCATTCATGACTCAGCAAGGAACATTAGATAAGCGAGCGTTATTGGCTCAATTATTACAACAGAAAAAAAATGTCTATCAGTACCCACTATCCTATGGACAGCAAGCGTTGTGGTTTATCAACCAGAGTGTGCCCAATAATTCTGCCTATAATATGGCATTTTTACTCCAATTCGAAGGCAACTTGAATCGAGCTAGTTTGCAAAATGCCCTCCAAGCACTGGTCAATCGACACTCATCACTGCGGGCCACCATCCAATTTGTCGACGGCGAACCAATGCAGACCGTGCAGCCTACCGGAAGCTATGTATGGGTCGAGCATGATGCAACGGCTTGGTCACAGGAAGCACTAGACACAGCACAGAGAAAGGCATATGAACAGCCTTTTGATTTGACCCAAGCCCCTGTGCTGCGTGCAGAGCTGTTTCAGACGGATTCGGATAGCCACAATTTACTGCTCACCATGCATCACATCTTTGGCGATGCAACGTCAATGTCGATTTTGGCACAGGACTTGCTGGCTTTCTATGAGGCTGAACAGAGTGGGCAAAATGCAGCGTTACCCGCGATTGCGGCGAATTATGAAGACTTTGTACGCGCTGAGAATGCATTCTTGGACAGTGCAGAAGGGGAGCGATTAGCCTCCTATTGGCAAACACAGTTGGGCAAGGATGTACCCATGCTGGATATCCCAACCGACTATGCGCGGCCCGCCACACAAAGCTACCAGGGAGCGGCACAATTCTTTGCGCTACCGACCACGCTGAGTCAGCAGCTTAAGGCACTCGCGCAGCAAGAGAAGACGACGCTCTATAGCATACTGCTGACAACGTTCCAAATTTTGCTGCATCGCTACACAGGGCAAGACGAGGTTTGGCTGGGTTCACCGACCTCAACCAGCCGTCGTCAGCCACAGTTTGAGAACATCATTGGGTATTTGGTCAACCCGGTCGTGATCGCGGCCACCATTGAGTCACCGACCACGCTATCCTTCCGGTCGTTGCTGGCGCAAAACAAAACAACGGCGGTGGAAGCGATTGAACATGCAGCCTACCCCTTTCCACTGCTGGTCCGAAAACTCCAGCCGCAGCGTGATATGAGTGCGCAACCGCTCTTTCAGGCCGTACTCGACTTTCAACCAGCATCTGGCCTGCCACCGACACAAGAGGTTGCTGGGCTGACTGTTTCGACACCGACGTTCTCGCAGATGGAAGGGCTGTTTGATCTGACGTTTAACATGAGCGATGGCGAGACCATCTCTGGTGCATTCCGCTATAACACGGACTTGTTTAAGCCGGAAACAATCGAGCGCATGATCGGTCATTTCCAAAAGTTGCTCACGAGCATTATTGCGGCTCCAAACCAAGCTGTCGCCGATTTACCGTTGCTCACCGCCGCCGAACGTCAACAGATCATGGGGGAATGGAACAACACGACGGTTGACTATCCGACCAATCAAACCATTCACCAACGTTTTGAGGAGCAGGCCGCACAACAGCCGGAACAGATTGCTGTCATTTTTGAAGGCGAAATCGTCACATACGCCGAACTCAATCAACGTGCCAACCAACTGGCTCATTATCTACGCTCCTTGGGGGTTGGCCCCGATGTATTGGTTGGGGTTTGTGTTGAACGGTCTGTTGAAATGGTCGTGGGGTTGTATGGCATCCTCAAAGCAGGTGGGGCCTATGTGCCGCTTGACCCAACCTATCCAGAGGATCGCCTGGCCTTTATGGTCGAAGATGCAGATGTACCTGTGCTGTTGACCCAAGCGCATCTGCGTGAGGGGCTGCCAGCAACCAATGCCACGATCTTTTGTTTGGATAGCGATTGGGGCGATATTCAGACATATCCGCAGGACAATCCCAACGTCAGCCTACAGCCACATCAGCTTGCCTACATGATCTACACCTCTGGCTCGACAGGACGACCCAAGGGGGCGATGAACCATCATCAGGCGATTTATAATCGTTTGCTCTGGATGCAGGATGAATATCAACTGACGAGTGCTGACAAAATTTTGCAGAAAACGCCCTTTAGCTTTGACGTATCGGTCTGGGAGTTTTTCTGGCCGTTGATGTTTGGTGCGCAGTTGGTTGTTGCCCGGCCAGAGGGACACAAAGACCCACAATATCTGATTGATATCATCATGCAGGAGGCGATCACAACACTGCATTTTGTGCCGTCCATGTTGCAACTTTTTATTGAAGCGACAGGTGTATCGCAGTGTGTCAGCCTGAAGCGCATCATCTGTAGTGGTGAAGCCCTGCCCTATGACCTGATGCAACGCTGTCTGTCACGCTTACCCGCCGAGCTACATAACCTATATGGCCCAACCGAGGCGGCCATTGATGTCAGTTATTGGGCTTGTCACGCTGACTATGGACGGCAGATTGTGCCGATTGGTCGCCCTGTTGCCAACACACAACTCTACATTCTAGATGAGCAACTTGAACCCGTGCCTATTGGCATTCCGGGCGAACTGCATCTTGGTGGTGTTCAACTTGCCAGAGGCTATCACAACCGTCCTGAGTTGACGGCAGAGAAGTTTATTCCAAACCCATTTGGGGAGGGCCGTCTCTACAAAACAGGCGATCTTGCGCGCTGGCTCACCGATGGCAATATTGAGTATATTGGACGCACCGACTTCCAAGTCAAGCTACGTGGCTTTCGCATTGAGTTGGGTGAGATCGAGAATGCAATTGTGGCGCAGGCGGGTGTGCGCGAGGCGGTGGTGATGGCACGAGAGGTTCAAGGCGGTGATAGACGCTTGGTGGCCTATGTATCCCCTGATGAAAAAGACGCCTATCCATTGCAGCAATTGCTTCGGCTGACAGAGGGGGAGAACGGTACAGATCGCCCCTATTACTCCATGCCCAATGGAATGACCGTCTTTTATCAAAACCGCACCGAAACCGACTTTATGTATCGTGAAATTTTTGCGGATGCATCCTATCTGCGGCATGGCATCACGCTGCAAGAAGGGGCTTGTGTGTTTGATGTCGGTGCAAACATGGGGATGTTTAGCCTCTTTGTCCATCAAATGTGTCCAGATGCAACCATCCATGCCTTTGAGCCAATCCCCTCCATTCACGAATTGCTTGCCCTGAACACAAAATTATATGGTGTGCAGGCACACAATTATCACTATGGTCTGGCAAGCACCGCTGGCGTTGATACATTTACCTATTATCCCAATGTCTCTATTGTCTCTGGCCGCTTTGCGGATAAGACAGAAGAGCAGGCAGTGGTTAAGTCGTTTGTGCAGCACGATTCGTCTGATAATCTCTCGGATGCCGAGATCAATGAACTGTTAGAGACTCGCCTGACCAGTGAAGAGATCACCTGTGAGTTAAAGACGCTTTCGGACGTGATTGCCGAACAGGGGATCACGCAAATTGATCTATTGAAAGTCGATGTAGAAAAAAGCGAACACGATATCCTGTTGGGGATTGCGGACCATGACTGGGGCAAGATTAAACAAATTGTTGTGGAGGTGCATGATAACCAAGGTGAGCTGGCAACCATGCAACAGTTGCTGGAACAACATGGATTTGTCTGTGAAGTTGAACAGGAGTCGATGCTAGAAGATACGGCACTATACAATGTTTATGCTGTGCATACATCGCTCAAAAATAGTACACAAGATAACATACATAGTAGCACACAGGATGATGCACATTCAGCCAGAACACAGTATAGTGATCCGCAACAACTGATTCAAGATGTGAAAACGCACATCCAAGATAGTCTACCTGAATATATGGTTCCGTCGGCATTTGTCTTTTTGGACACCATGCCACTGACCCCCAATGGCAAAGTTGACCGCAAAGCGTTGCCAGAGCCAGATGTGGTTGTGCGGGCGACGGAGTATGTCACGCCACGTGATCCGGTCGAGCTACGGCTTGCGCAGATATGGGAGCAGATCGTTGGCGTTTCTCCGATTGGTGTGTATGATAACTTCTTTGAGATCGGCGGTGACTCACTGCTTGCCATTCGCTTGATCGCAAAGATTGAGCAAGCGTTTGGACAACGTATTCAACTCCAGATGATCTTTCAAGAGGGAACCATCGAACAGTTCGCCCGTGTTCTGCGTGCGGATTATGTACCACCCGCGTGGTCGCCCGTTGTTTGTCTACAACCAAAGGGGGATAAAACACCCATTTTCTTTGTGCATCCTTCGGGTGGCAGCGCATTCAGCTATCATCAAATTGCCGCCCTCATGGGGACAGAGCGTCCCTTCTATGCGGTCCAGCCCAGAGGCACAGAGCCTGGGCAAGCCTTTCATGACAGCGTTGAAGAGATGGCGGCTGACTATGTGAAGGCCATCTATGAGGTGCAGCCGGAAGGCCCCTATCTGCTGGCGGGCTGGTCATTTGGCGGGCTGGTGAACATTGAGATGGCACGTATCATGGAGCAAGACGGCAAAGAGGCCCCGCTGGTGATCATGATCGATACACCTGCACCCTATGCCAATAATATGGGGGTTGAGGATGATGTTGAGTTCTTGTTAGAGCGCTTGCCTTATTTCCATCAACAAATCTCATTGGACAAACTTGATTTTTACAACTCGAATGAAGAAAAAGTCAAGTACATGATGCAAGAGATGCGGATTGGTGGTCTACTGCAACCGGATATTGATGACAAAGATGCGCGGCACTGGCTCAATCTGTACAAACATCACAATCAAATTGCCGATTTGTACACGCCCAGCGCACCGTTCCCAGGCAAGATTGTCTTTTTCACACCAGGCGAGGAAATTCCGTTTGATGTGCGCATGGGCAGCCCAGAAGAATGGGCGGACTTTGCGACGAATGGTCTCGAAATCCTGGAATCGGCGGGCAATCACTTTACAATGGTTTCACCGACGAACACGCCAGTATTGGTGGATCACATTCAAGCATGTATAATAAGAGACTTCTTATTTTAATTAATAAAAAAATTGCGGAGCAAGCTCTCTCTAGTGTGAGTTGTACACGGGAGAGCGGGCAGTAGAGACTGCCTAATTCCGCAATTTTATACTTTCCTATACAAAAAAAATACACGGAAAAAATACACGGAAAAAATACACGGAGAAAATCAATGATTAAGGTAATAGGTGCAGGTCTGTTTCGCACCGGAACCATGTCTCTCAAACAAGCACTGGAAGATTTGGGCTTTAGCCAGTGTTACCATTTTATAGAAGTCTTAAAGAATCCGGGGCATCTGGCGATGTGGGAGGCTGCGGCCAATGGCGAAACGATTGATTGGGACAAGCTGTTTGAGGGCTATCAAGCCACAACCGATGCACCAGCCTACCACTACTATCGTGAGCTGATGGACCTGTATCCAGAGTCGAAGGTCATTTTAACCGTGCGCGACCCACAAAGTTGGTATAAAAGTTCGTATACGACGCTCTACACCCAAAACCGCCCTCTTCTTCATCGCAAGATTCTATTTTCGATTTTCGGGATTTTCAAGCCTGATCTAAAAGGAACCCTACGGGCTTGGGAGCTGACAGAGAAAATGGAATGGCAGGGTCACTTTCAATCCAAATTTGCGGATAAGGAGTTTTCCATTCAACTATTTAACCAACATATTGAGAATGTAAAAGAGGCTGTGCCTAGTGATCGCTTGCTTGTGTACAATCTCAAAGAAGGGTGGGAACCGTTGTGTGACTTTTTAAATGTGCCCATCCCCGACCATCCATTGCCGCACTTAAATGATACAGCGGCTTTTATGAATTACCGAAAAAGACTGTTTTGGTAGTGATCGCCATTTATAAAGAGGGGGCAGATTATGGTAGATATTATTTCCATAGGGATTGGCTTTGGGGCTGGTGTAGTTGGTAGCCATTTTTTTATCAAAAGACAAGAAAATAAACTGGGTAACATTGGGATGAATGGTCGCCATCTTCTGATGGAAAAACAGGAAGATGAGCTTGATAGTCATTCTATCGTTCATCAAAAAAATCCATTGGCAACCAAGACTGATGAGCTACTCACCACGCTTGCCGAAGCGGATAACGCCTATCAGCGGTTTATGCAAACCAATATTGACCCCTTCTTAGGTCGAAAACGCCAAGATTACATCGCACTGTTGGCCGCTGACAACCAAAGTGAATTTAGTATGAGTAAGGATGAGCGCACGGCCAACCACCGTCTAGCCATTGGGGGACTAGCCCTCATTGCGTCGGGGTTGGCCTATGTCGTCAATCCTGCGTTTATGTGGTTGTCGATAGGATTCGGATTAATAACCGCCTCTTATGTCTATGAGATTGGCTATCAACAATGGAAACGAACCCGTCGCCTTGGGGCTATTCACATCATCGGCATTTACTTAGCCTTTTTATGGTTAGGTGGGTATGCCGCTATTGGTGCCTTGGGCGTTATTTTTATCAGCGTGGGCTTCAAGATTAAAGCCATTACAGAAGAGCAATCCCGTAACAATTTACTAAGCCTGTTCCAAATTCAGCCCGACACCGTTTGGGTCCGTCAGGCTGATGGCATCGAAGTCGAGATTCCCTTTGACCAGTTACAGGTTGGGGATACCTTGGTCCTGCAAGCGGGTCAAACGGTCCCGGTGGATGGCTCGATTATCGCTGGTGAGGCCACCATTGACCAGCATATGTTGACTGGAGAATCGCAACCCGCGGAAAAAATGCTGAATGAGCAAGTTCTGGCCTCCACCGTTATTCTGTCGGGCAAGATTGACGTTCGAGTCGAAAAAGCAGGCTCGGAGACAACCGCTGGTCAGGTTGTGGCGTTGTTAAACGAGGCCACCAACTATAACAGTGCAGAATCGTTTAAAGCACTGGAGATGGCCGATAGGTTTGCTTGGCCCACGTTGATTCTCAGTGCAGCCAGTTGGCCGCTGATTGGCACCGCTGGTGCTGCCTCTCTACTGGGATCAAATTTTACAACCAGCACCTACATCACCAATCCACTGGCAATGTTGAATTTTTTCAATGCCGCCGCTGAGAATGGCGTGTTGATTAAAGACGGGGCTGGCCTTGATAAGATGGGTCAAATTGATACGATTGTCTTTGACAAGACGGGGACATTAACCTTAGAGCAGCTACAAGTTGTGCAACTACATTCGTTGAGCAATACACCGGACGACCAACTTTTACGCTTGGCTGCGGCTGCCGAAAAACGACAGAGCCATCCGATTGCCCAGGCGATTCTCGCCGCCGCTGAAGCGCGCCAACTTGAGCTACCCATTGTGGACCAAGCCCATTACGAAATTGGTTATGGTCTCAAAGTTTGGCTACCAGAAGGTGCGGTGCGTGTGGGTAGTCAACGGTTTATGACGATGGAAAATATTCCAGTACCCAAGCCAGTTGACCGTTTAAATAGTCGATGTCAAGCCACAGGCCATTCGTTGGTGATGGTGGCCCTTGATGAACAACTGATTGGCTGTATCGAACTCCAGCCAATGATACGCCCAGAAAGTACAGAAGTTGTCAACACCTTGCGAAAACAGGACTTGTCACTCTACATTATCTCCGGGGACCAAGAAGCTCCGACACGTAAACTAGCGGAGCAATTTGGCATGACTGGCTACTTTGCCAACACGCTCCCTGAGCAAAAAGCCGATTTGGTGGCGCAGTTACAACAAGAAGGTCGTTCTGTCTGTTTCATTGGTGATGGCATCAACGACGCCTTGGCGATGCGTCAAGCCGATGTCTCCATCTCCCTGCGTGGGGCAACCAGTGCGGCCACGGATACCGCCCAGATCATCTTGATGGATGGGAATCTCACGCAATTACCCTATCTGTTTGAGATTGGGCAAGCCTTTGAAGAGATTGTTCATACCAATTTCAACTTCACAATCTCCACCAGTTTGGTTTCCGCTGGGAGCATCCTCCTTGCTGGTTTTTCCTTTGGGGCCACGCAATTCTTCTACATTGCAACATTGTTTGGCGGGTTGGGGATTGCCATGTTGCCAATGTTAGAGTATCAGGACAAACCACAGGAAATTAAGCCTGATAAACCAGCACCAACCGGCTGGCTATCGAAGATCAAAGAATATAACCCGTTGAAAAAACTGAGACCTGTAGAGAAGTCTCCCAAAGGCGCACCGCAAGGTGTATTTGCCTCTTTAGGATATCGACCACTCGAAGGAGCCACCTCGTAGCGGTTGATGATGAAGTCGTTGTTGTCATTTTATTATAAAAAAGCTTTCAGTTAATTCGCTGTCAGCATTCAGCCAGAGTCTAATCGTGTCTCTTGGCTGATTTTATACTTTCCTATACGAAGATATATATTAAATACAAAAAGGATTAAGATTATGGCTCTTCAAACAAAATCGAATGATTTTGAGATGGAACCTACCCAATCAGAGGACAACACTGTTGTACATGATGCCCCAGAGGCAGATACATCACAACAGACACAAACGTCTGCACAACCAAATGGCACAGGCCAAAATACGTTGAGTCGGCGTTCCCTCTTGCGTGGTGCGCTTGCGGGTAGTGCGGCCATTGGTGTCGCTAGTGCGGGGCTTCTGGCGACGAACTCACAGTCTGTTTCGCAGGCTGCAAGCCTTGGCGTACAAACTTCACACGATGAGCCGCCCACAGGGGAAGGGGCAGCGGCAGCGGGGCAACAAGCTAAGCAAAAACTAGTGACAAGGGACTGGACACAGCCATTTGTTTGGGATGCAAGAATACGGCAGAGTCTTCCCGCCCGACTGGATATCATTTATCGTGATGATGATGATTCACGTGTGTCTAGTTACAACGGACAATTTATGGGGTATAATGCGCAAGCACTTGGCCCGACATTACGCACTCTAGGTGATCAAACATTCCGTGTGGAGTTAGTTAATAGCTTGCCCTTGAACCCTGGTGAGACAAATTATCCCCCAGGGAAGGACAATCCAGCATATCCCAACTGGTGTTTACCCTTGCATGCCAATACTATCCAGGCGATCCATACAACCAATCTGCATACACATGGCCTACATGTTGCTTCGGATGAGAATTTGGATGGTTCCAGGATTGAGGAACCCTATAGCGACAATGTCTTTCTCACTATACCGCCTCAACCAGACCTTGATATGCAGAGTAATCTGGAGAATTGCGAATTTGCGCATAGCAGTCACAACAATCTACAAAAATCCTATGCTCAGTATGCGTTTTCTTTGGGCAATGTGGGTGAAAAATTCTTGGCTGAAAACCCCGACATTGCGGAACAACTAGGCCATGAACCAGGTACGATCTATCCACACCGAGATGGTACGGCTTGGTATCATCCACATATACATGGTTCCACATTTACACAGGTGGCTAGTGGGCTGGTAGGGCTGATTATCGTTGAAGGAGATACGGATGCTGCACTCCAAGATGCGCTGGATGCAGAACCAGATTCCCCAAGTAAACCAACCGGCCCGTATCATTTCCGCGAACGCGAAATGATTATACAGCGTTTTGTTTCAGGGCCTAGGTTTAGCCTTCCTGAACCAGCAGCCGAGGTGAATGGTGAGCAAGATCCAATGGGGTTCACCATGCAACCGGGTAGCGTTGAGCGGTGGCGTATTCTGAATGGTAGCGTGGATGGCTTTGCTTCGATTACGTTATATGTATTGAAAGGGGAATGGCAGCAAATCACTGATCCTGAAAGTAAATATAAAGGCCAATTGGCGGATCTCCACGACGAAGAACATCCCAAACACCCCATTAAAGATAGTGCACTTCCGCAGTATGCTGTTCCCTACAAATTGTTGGCCTATGATAGTGTGACACTGGTGAATGACCCCAATCATCCTTATCCCGCCCCAGTCGCTGGTGGAGATATGAGCGTGGTGCGCAACACCTTCCAAACAATTGATATCGCCAGTGGAGATAATCCAGTCCATTTGGGTGCAGCCAATCGTGCGGACTTGCTCTTCCAAGCACCAAGGGAACCTGGGACGTATACAATCATTGCGCGTCATAATGTGGGACCTTTCGATGATTCCGCGCTAAAAGTATCCAATGTAGATGGCGTTCAAAATATAGATACGAAGGTCTCTCCGCTGGCACATGATACTATCGTTGGGTATATTACGATTGAGTCGGATAATGATTCTGGTGAGTCGGATACTAATGCTGCCAAGTCGGATACTAATGCTGCCAAGTCGGGTACTAATGCTGCCAAGTCGGATACTAATGCTGCCGAGCCAAGTGCAGCATTAGTGCCTGACGTGGATCCGTTTCCGATCATTTTCGAGGAGTTGGGCAAACGTCCTGTCCAGCCTTATCTCCATCCGATTATCCCAGACGAACTCAAATTAACCCAAGCGGAAAAAACAAATCGACAGTTGGGGAATGGCGACTATTATCGTAAACGCCGTTTCATCTACTCTGGCTGGGGAGGGCGTGATTATCCCAAAGCTGAACAACTGGCCCCTGGCTATGAAGTCAGACCCATCAAGACAAGGACGTTCAATTCAATGGCCGTTGATGGTCGCAAATTTCTCCATAGCGATATCATGCACGCAATGAATGTAGATACGGCCGAAGAGTGGGTAGTGGAAAACCACTCTATGGTGCTTTATGGAGAGCGAGATGATAGTGGCGTTAAAACAAATATTGATCCAAAGGTTTGGCAACAATATCCAGAAGATATCGAATTCCAAACCTCACGCGAGCCATTTAAGCATGAAGACTCTGGCCTCTACCCTGTTGCGGGTGGGACCGATCATCCATTCCATATTCATCAGAATCCATTCTGGGTGACAGAACGCTGGCTGGTTTCTGAGGTGGATTCATCAACCGGTGAGGTCACGCTGACCAAAGACCCCGACTGGATTCCACGCTGGCAGGATGTGATTGAAATTCCACGCGATGGTGGACGGATTGTAGCGCGCTCACGCCTCTGGGATTTTACGGGCAATCTTGTCAACCACTGTCATCTCCTCAAGCATGAAGACAATGGCATGATGGAACGAGTTAAAATCATTAGAGAAAACTCAGACAATGATCCTTATCTTGCCAACTATCATCCTGATCCCCAACTCGCCAATCGCGAGGATTCTAGTTCTGATACATGGTCCTCCAGTGAGGAAAGTTGGGCACCAGTTCCTTCACGTGAAACGTGTTTTCTGCAAAATCAGGCTGCCTATGAGTGGGATTGGAGTGAGGCAGAGGGTGGTCTCTTCCTCCTGAATGATGTGCCAGAGGGGTTTGTCTTGCCAGAACCAGCCTATGTTGACGACGGCCACAGTGAGGATGATCACGGTGAGGATGAGCACAGTGAGGATGAGCACAGTGAGGATGAGCACAGTGAGGATGAGCACAGTGAGGATGAGCACAGTGAGGATGAGCACAGTGAGGATGAGCACAGTGAGGATGAGCAAGGTGAGGATGAGCAAGGTGA
>JBCCFC010000303.1:0-11586 GCA_039029935.1 Chloroflexota bacterium | reverse complement strand
GGCGTCTTCGACGCGGGCCTGCCCTGCACGAGCTGGCTCAACTACGTCTCGATTCCCTAGGGACCGGGTCGGGGCTCCGGTGGCGTCGCGGCTCGTCCGTTCACTCCCACCGGGGCTCCGTCCTCCTCGGAGGCTCTCCATGAATCAGCTCTTCCTTTGCATCGCAACCTGCGTCCTCGCCGGCCTCCTCGGTTCTTCCTGTGATCAGGCGGAGGCCCAGGAGGCTCCCGGGGTACTCGTCGCTTCCGAAGATCCGGCCACGGCGTCCGCAACCGAGGAGCTCGTACCCGCGCCGCGGCTCGTGGGCGGGGCGGAGTCGACCACCTGGTGGGCACGCATGGGAGTCATGACCGGCGCGACCTGCAGCCTCAGCCCGGTGTTGAGGGACTCCAGCGGTCAGTACGTCCGGCTCTGGACGCTGGTCTGCATGCGTCCCGGAACCCCGGCGCCGCTCGGCAGTCTGCAGGGCAGCGTCCCGTTGGACTCGTCGGACGTGATCAGCGTGGAGACGGCCATGTACAGCGTCGAGCTCCAGCCCAAGTCCGGGTTGACCTGGGGAGAGGTCCACACGGGCGAAGACTTCAACTCCGTTCTCGTGGGAATGGATTAGATTGAGTGCCTTCCAGGCTGCTTCCCCTCTCGTCTCCCAACTCGTCCTGGAGCTCACCCCATGATGGCGTGTCCCCTCGCCGCGCTCGGCCTCCTGTTCGTCCCCGCTCTCCAAGACCCGGGCCCGCTCGACTTTCTCGCCGCAGCGGACGCTCCCTGGCCGAATGACGTTCAGGACGCCGTTCTTCTGAGTGGCGACTTCGTTGGGAACGGCTTCACCGACGTCATCACGTTCACACCTTCGACGGGGGCGGGGGTGCTGCTGCACAGCCCCGCGCTGTGGGACGTGCAGGTCGCGCTGCCCGATCCGGTGGATGACCTCACCGTGTTCCCCAACCTCGGCGCGTCTTCTCCCGTCTCACCGCTGAGCGCTTCCGCTGCCGGGGTCGTCCTGTGGCACTGGGACCCCGAAGGAAGTTGGGAGGAGAACCTCGTGCCGGGCAGCTGGAGCTCGCCGCGGCGTGTCGCGACCCATCACGTGCCCGGGGCGGGCGTCGTCTTCGTCTCCGTTCTCGATGCCGACATGCGGACGGTGACCACCCAGCTGCATCTGCCCGATGACGCGAACTTCTTCTACAGCGTCCATGCCTTCACCTTCGGCGAGGCGATCGAGAGCCTGACGCTGACGGACCTCACCGGGGACGGGCATCCCGAGCTCGGGGTCGAGCTCGCCGCGGGTGGCTTCCAGGTCCTGGGGCTCGACGGATCGGTCGTGCAACCCGGAGGGAGCGGCCCGGCCACCCGCCGGGTCGAGGTCCTGGCGACGCCCGAGGGAGAGGCCTTCGCGTGGATGTCGTTCCTGTCGCCCACGTTCCACCACGTGCACAGCGTGAGCGAGAGCACGACGGTCGGACCCGAGGTGCTCTTTCCCTACGCCCTCGGCGCGGTGGACGCTGTGGACCTGAACCAGGACGGTCGTACGGATCTGGTGGGGATCGCGCCGGACTCCTCGGTGGTCTTCCTGCTTCCCCAGGGGCCCGGGACGCCCAACTTCGATCCCCTGACGGCGGTTCCAAATGACTCTGAATGTGATTGATGACCTTGGCGATCTGTTGCACCTGTCCGTGATGTTTCAGCAGTTGTGGTAACGCCCCCGTGTGGTCATCACAGATCAGCCGAAAATAAATTTCTTCAATAATGGACTCACTCAGCACGGCCTGTTCCAGTGGATTGTCTAGTGTGCGCAGAAGCCGAGTCACCGCATCAAGTAAGCCATCAGTCACTGGCCTTGTAAATATACTGGATAAATCATCTGCATCTGTTGAGGCTGGCTGGCTTCGCATGGGTTGCACTTGATCGATTTTGACCAGCAGATTGGCGATTTTATGCAGGTCCATTTTTAGCCCCATCATCAAAAGCGGCTTTTCGGGGCTAACTTTCACAATATCCACTTCAACGGGCATAGGCAGCAAAACGGTGAGATAATTCCCTGCACTATAATCAAAGACCTGCCCATTCATCAAACATTTCTTGCTCCCCTGTGCCAAAATCAAGATAGCGGGGTGATAGATAGATGAACATTTCCCTTGTGGCTTTGTTTCTCTGTATGTGGCAAAGTGCGCTGCCTCATGGATATCGACACCGCCGTCTTTGGGTGTATATTTGTCTAACAAGGCCACAAATTCTTGCATTTTCTCGTTTGAATAACTCATTGGTCCCTCCTTGGCTATGCTATGAGCCTATAATGCCTATTCCATTATTGAAAGTATAGCCACAAAAGACGATGAAATCAATACAAACTGGCCTCGTCAGGTCGGATTGTGCAAGAATTAGAGCGATTTGTGTATTCATGACAGCGTAATAAAAGGCAACGGCTCAACGGCTGACATTTGGTTTTCGATTCATTATTTGTCCTATTAAAGATTATTGGTGATTTGTCACGTCGAATTCTTACAGTCATAAGCCTATGGTATAATACCCCCATGTTTAATCACAATCTTACAGAATTTATCGGTCGCCCAGTGCGGACATTTTTCCCTGATGAGGGCATCTCATACCCACATAATATTTATCGCATCAGTGTTGACTATGATGATGAGCCGACGTGGGCAACCAAATTTGCGCAGTTTGTCAACGATCCACAGGTCATTCATGCGCAAGGCGTTGTCATTGGTGCATGGATGGGGATGGATGTTGATATCAGTTCTGCCCATATTGTTTCACACCTTGTCGATGCGTTTTATACAGGCATTGATTTGCTCTTTACACCGGACCTGCGCCGCCATTATCTGTTAGAACTGAATGCGTTTGGCGATCTACTGCTGCGTGTGTATCGCGATGGTATGGATACCTATGAGATGCAGATCCGTCATTTTCTGGCGACGCAGGTGTGAGCATTGATGAAACCGCCTAATCCGTCCACCAACGCCGACTCTGAATATTGTTTGTGGTAGATGCCACACAGACAGTCAATACAACCCATGACATAATCTGGCATCGCGTGTTAAATAAGATTGAACCAATCGGGGGATATAGTCATGACCGTAAACGTAAAGACTCGACCATACCAATCATTCACCAATGCACCCTATTCGTTGAAAGTTGGTCCGAACAACAATATAAGTCAGAATCTAAACGCTTATCTACAAGATTCACACATTCAACCGCCATATACGGATGTGATTGATCCCAAAACAGGTGAACCGATTTATGGGTTCAGATATGTGACCGAGATAGACACGGATGGCAAGACAAAATTGATACAGGTTCCGCTAACCTACGAAGAATACCTACATCCAGAAGAAGGGGATGCATTGATGAGCAACAGCGAACACGATAAAGTGTTAACCTATGTCAGAGGCGTTTTTAGTGCCGACGTTCTGCATATGCCACCACCAACCGTCTATCGCGAAGTGAGGATGGATTTTGATATTCCGAATACATCGCCTTATCTGCCGGATATTGCTGTGATTTACGGGGTCAATGACCCCGAAAGACCCCGAAGTACATTTTCTGTCCGCGAAGAGGGAACGATGCCTAGTCTGGTTGTGGAGGCAACCTCACCATCCACACGTCATGCTGATTTTGATGGAAAACTACAGGGCTATGCGCAGGCGGGCGTCCCCTACTATGTCATCATTGATACGCTTTATGATAACATCACTGGTGACATTGATTATCGCCAGATTATTGGCTATGAACTAACACCCAATGGATATATTGAAATGCAGCCCAATCACCAAGGTCGGCTGTGGCTAGACCCTGTTGGCATGTGGATTGGATTAGATGGACATCAGATTCAATGTTATGATGCACAGGGAAATTATCTGCGAAATCAGCAAGAACTGCGCCGGGGATTAGCGAATACTGAGACACAGTTGGCGAATACTGAGACACAGTTGGCGAATACTGAGACACAGTTGGCGAATACTGAGACACAGTTGGTGAATACTGAGACACAGTTGGCCCAATCCGAAGCGAAAGCAGCGCAATCGGAAGCGAAAACTGCGCAATTAGCAGACTATCTACGCTCACTAGGGATAGACCCAGATAACCTACCAAGCTAAGTAAGTACAATTTTGCTCTTTAGAAGAATTCCAGCAAAGAATGTACCGACTTCTCTTAGAGGCTTGATAGTTCAAGCCCCTAAGAAGACACTATCCATCTGGGGCATTCTTTTGTAGAAATCGCCTTAACATGATTGGCAAATTTTAGAATACAGTACACCAGACTGTACGAAATTCGCCAGTCATGTGTCCAGCACATTACCTTGCGACAAATGGCAACAACACATTGACTCTGGAATCCGGTGGCAGAGGCGTACTGGTCGGCTGCGGTGTATTGCTGGGTACAGGCGTATCCGTTACACGTGGTGTGCTGGTCGGCGTCGCCGTAGTTACTGGTGTATCCACCGGCACAGGCGTACTCGTCGCAACAGGCGTATCTGTCGGTACAGGCGTTTCCGTCGCCACAGGCACACTCTCCATCTCAACCATCACCACCAATGAGGCGACATCCGAGACATTACCTGCGCCATCGCGGAAGCGCGCATAGACCGTTGCCTGCCCATGCTCATTGGGGGCAAAGGCCCATTCCTTGGTCGTTGCATACGGCTCCCACTTGACATCGGTAAAGTCCGCCCGATTGGATATCTGCATCTCAACCACACCGCTCTCTGTCGCTTCTGTGTCTAGGAGTGCGCCGTCAAAGGGTGCATGTTCCTCTGTGGCCGGATCATCCTCACCATCAAGTATCAATTTGGCCGTCGTCGGTAATGGCTCTGTCACACCGGGTTGCAGGGTAATCACACCGTGTGGTGGATATGGGTCGCTGTTGGGTGTGGCGCAACTGATATTTGATGGACCACTGGTGGCACGTCCAGCGGCGGTGGCACGGTAGCAATAGGTTTTTCCATTCCCCACTCGTGTGTCAACCCAATAATTCCCCTCGACACCGTTGTTGACAACACTGAAGGGGCCGTCAACCGACGTCGCGCGATAGATGGTCAGTTTGGATGAGACATCAGGGATACTCACATAGACAGTGACTTTGCCTGCCCCAGCCCATGCCTTGAGTCGCGGTGGGCGGTTAAAGTCATCGCTTGGTAGCAGCGGATCATTGCCTCGTCTCACCTCGGAGCCATCGCTTTCGCCACCGTCATCGGTGTCTGGATCACACGGATCGGTCTGGTTGACAAACTCATCCGCGTTGATGAGGTCATCGTTGTCCGGGTCTTCGTCATAGTCTACGACAGTTGGGTCCATACAGTCACCTTCCCACCAATCGGGCAACCTGTCGCCGTCGCCATCAGGTGCATCAGCCATGTAAAAGGCGACACGCGCACGGCGGTCAAAGTCACCAGACAGTTGTGATGTACCATCGGCATCGACAATCACGCTATAGCCACCCGCTTGATGTGTCTGCTTGATCAAGCCGCCATAAAAGCCATCGTTGGCTGCGCCATCACCATGTTGACCATCGTCAAAGAGCGTGACCACCTCGCCTGTGCGGATGCTGGTTGCCTGCACGGTTGCCCCTGTAATGGCCGCGATGTCAGTCAATGAAACCAATATCGGCATCGGTCTGCTCGCAATGCGATCCTCGATGGGTAAGCCCAAAAAGACATTCATGGTCAAGTCACTAATTAGTGAGGCTTCGACTAAAAAATCAGTCCTTGGGTTTTGGTCGGTAGATGCAGCCGTGACACCAGGGATAATTGGGCTGACTGTCACCGTCCAGTCACCCTGTTGTGGTGCAGGGATGCGCCAGACTAGGTGTTGGTCACCGACCAGTGTGGGTGGTCCGATCTGCGAGTCGTCGGGTTGGCGAATTTTTATGGTCCAGGGGATGCCAATACCCGTGTAAACATAGGCATACGAAACCACCAGTTGGCTGGCTCCACCATCAACAGTGAGCGTATGCACCTCTGACTGTGCATCGACAATATCACCCTTCGCTGCATAAATCTGCTGTTCACCGATGACTGTCTCAGCAAAGACACGGTAAATTTCGCTAAGATCGAGTGGAAAGAGTGTCTGCTGTGCCGCTCCTATGCTCGCACCCATCAGACCACTCGATTCAGGGAGCCACTGGAACAACCCGTTAGCCTCATCGGTCACTTGTTGTAGGGCTACGCCATCGGCATCATCACCGATGGCGACCACATGGATGATAGGCACTTGGTCGCCAGCATCGTCGCGCGCATCATACTCCTCGATAAATTCTGGAATGTGGTCAGCGGTATCCTCGACCGTATCTTGTCCATCGGAGAGAAGTACCATTGACCAAGCAGGGTTGGGGCTATCCTGCGCCACCAATCGCTCCATACCATCACGCAGGGCCGCACCAATGGCGGTTGCACCATCAGGGTCATCCAAATCTTGAATCGCCTGCTGCGCCTGTTCACGCGTAGTGTTATTCCACCCGGTTAAACTAAACTCATTTTGTGGTGCATCATTATAGCTGGTGACACCAATGCGGTCCCCCACATCATACGAATCGACATAGAGAGCAGCAGCATTCTTAGCCGCTTCAATTTTATTGCCCTCCATACTCCCAGAGCGGTCGATGATGATCATGTTGTCGGTATCGGGATCATCGCCATAGACAATGGCATCCGCTTCGGTGTCTGTGTAGGGACCATAGGCAACTGTCAGATCACAGGTTGTGCAGCCGGGGCTATCCGGTGCGCGCACCACCAGCCAATATTTCCCCGCATTGTAGGTTGAGGCGACGATGGCGTTGTCACCGACGTTGACAGGCGGGTTGACCACTGTGCTGCCAACCGTAATCGAAAATTGACTCGTGTCAATGCCTTCAAGCGGCGATTGGTCTGGCCCAACGACCTCTAGCTGAATCATGATTTTCTTGGGTGATGTTGCCTCACCTGCCTGCGCTTGAAACTGGGCATTGGGTGTGTTGATAAACAGCCCATCGGCCAAGTTAAAGCCATAGTTAAAGTTGACGTTATGCTCCATCCCAGCCACAACCAGCACAAGACGGTCATAAACAGGGTCAATGTTGAAGACGCTTAATTCAAACTCGTCCCCCTCATCGCTCCACTGCTCAACAATGTCGTTGTTCTTGATTGCCAGCACATGATAGTAGAGCGCATGAGGTGTCCCCGCCAGCGCTTCAACCTTGATATGCACAGATGGAACGGCGGGGTTGAGGTCCAGCTCAAAGTAGCGCATCCCCCATGCATCAACTGCCTCTGTTCCCAGAATGCTCTCATCAGGGTCAATCGTGTCATCGACCGTAAGCTTGACCTTGTTATAGGCACAGGTCGGACAGTTCTCTTCGTCGATAAAGTTATAGATTTGCATATTCGAGGCATCGTTGATGGAGACCAAATCTTTGGCATAGACCGCCACCGCAAAATCCTGAAAAATGTCTTTGAAACGGCGTGATGAGCCAATCTTTTGTTCTAGGGTGTCATTGAGCGTTTCGATGCCGTCTTTGGCGTTACCATTATCTTTATTCTCCTCGTTTTGTTGCCAATAGCGTAGCAGCACATCCATGCCATAGTCTGGCTCGACGGTCATCGTGTCGGCAAACTGCTCGACAACATAGGTCCAAAAGAGGGCTGCATCGTAGGATTGCTCCATGAGGCTGATCTCTGTTTTGCCTAGATAGGAGTTAACCTGCCCCACATACCATTGGTTCACCTGCTCATCCCAAATTTCGCATTGTGCCGCTGTCTCAAAAATACACACCTTGTCCTCAATGGAACGTGCCTGCCCCTCAATCAGCCACTTATAGAAGGGGTCCGCACCACCACCGCCATGTGACCCTTGCACTTTGTGGAAAATCTCATGTGCGATGACAAAGACCTCGTAGTCCTCGCCACCACCAGTATCAGGGTTATAGTCAGTCCCCAAGAAGTTGTCTGGTGGATATTGGATGCCGTCGCCATTGGCACAGCCATTGTTGCAAGGGAAAAAGTCAAGCGGAAATGGCTTCTCGTTGTTAAAGAATCCAGGGTCATTAAAGCCCAGTTCCATGAGTTCGGCGCGATAGTCCTCGCTGTCGTCCAGTATCTGTTGCGCATGTTTGTTATTGCCATCGACGTTGATGTTTTCTGTACAGACCGATTTGCCGTCATGGTCAGGACATTCGGTTAGGCGATAGTACATGCGATAGTTGCCCTCTGCACTGTCCAGCAGTAACGGCTCACGGCAGGTTTGGTCCGCGCCTGGGGTGGTTTCGTCGCCATCATCCGCTGTCACACGGTAATGATAGACATCCCCGCCCGCATTCTCATCGATCCAGCTTGTGCCATCACTGACCGTCGCCACCGGATCTCCCCACTCATCCGCATCCACAGCCTTACGATAGACGTGATATTCAGCCTCGCCCTCATTGGTGTCATCCCAACTCACACGCACACGGTCAGCCTTGCCATCTTGCGGGCGACAGGCCACATTATCTGGCTGCTCCGGCACATGTGGCGCATTACTGTGTCCATAGACGCTGGGTGCCCCTTGTTGGAAGCCCCACGCAGAGAGCAACAGCCCTGTCACTAAGACAAATGTGTAGGCAACGCCTAGACGGTTGCCATTTGATTTCCGATTCATCATTTTTTCCTCATGCTTGTTCAATATACTTGTCTAGTCGCAGCGAAGTTGGCAGCAGTGTACTCAAGAATAACTAAACTGAATTTTTGTAGAAAACTCAGTTTCTTCATCATACCTTAAACGACAGGTTTGCGAGAAATACACGAGCGGATAAAAAATATCGGATTCAAACTCGTTAGCGTGTAAAGACTATGCGGTGAGATGAAAGCGCAAAAACACGTAAAAAACAAATGTATAAGGTAAGACCCACAAACCTTGACAGTGGCTCAAAATGTGTAGCTTACGCAAGGGCGACGGGTGACCGAGCGAAAGCAAGTGCAGAGAGCAAGCCCGCCGCATTTCCGAGGGATGCCA
This sequence comes from Chloroflexota bacterium, assembly GCA_039029935.1. Lineage (GTDB taxonomy): Bacteria > Chloroflexota > Anaerolineae > Caldilineales > Caldilineaceae. The sequence continues at coordinate 2,608 of JBCCFC010000303.1, read as the reverse complement.
GCTTAACGGGTGCGACACTGTCGGGCAGCAATTTAAGCCAGACAAACCTCAAAAATGCGGACTTATCCGGTGCAGACTTATCTGATGTCACCCTCATCGGTGCCAATGTGTCGGGCGCAAAGCTGCGTGGAAGCAACCTCTATCGCGTTGATTTTAGCGGCGCACAATTAGATGGTGCTGATTTCTCTGGCGCAAATCTCAACGAAGCCATCCTCACCCGTGTAGACTTGACCAAAGTAAACCTCACCGCCGCATTGTTGCTGGATGCTCGCTTAGGAATGAGGATTTAATAAAACCGGAAACTTGCAATTTCGTCATTCCTGCCCCTGTGAAGACAGGAGCAGGAATGACAAGTTCTGGGTCTTATTTAATCCGTGTTCCTTAATTGGCGCACGGCTGTGGGGTGTACACCTCTCTGGTGCAGAGTTGACGGGGGCGAATCTACGCGGTGCCAATCTTGTCGGCACCAATTTATCGGGTGCAAAACTCGGTGATCCGCTGAATCCCGCTGCAGCCGCCAATTTGGATGGCGCAGATTTGCGTGGCGCAAACCTCACAGGCGCAAACCTCACAGGCGTCTCACTCAATGGCGCAGATCTCATTGGTGTGCAACTGGTCTGTGTAACCATGAACAACACAACGTTATCCGGTGCAAACTTGACTGGAGCCATGCTGCAAGGTGTGCAGGTGGTGGAAAGCAACTTGAGTGGTGCCATCCTCGATCCATCCTCCCGTTGAATATAGACACGAGTGCGTACATCGTGCATATTCAGTCGCTTGTCATAGGGGTCGCCAGTCGGCACGTCATTGAAAAACGCGCTCAATTTAAAGCGTTTACGTGTCTTCATCTGTGTGGCAAGATAATGTTCTGCTGTTTTGCCTACAAGGTCGTTGTATTTGTTTTGGATCGAACGCCGTTTCGCTTCGGATTGTGCCAGCTTCTTCTCAAAATCAGCACGTAAATCAGGCTGATAGTCTTTGATTTCTTCTGCAAAATGATGATGCAAAATCAGACTCAGCGTCCCATCCTTCAACCCTTGAAAACGAATACTGACGGAATGGTCTTGAATCAAATCACCCTTCGCCAATGCAATCAGCTTTTCATGGATGCTGTTTTCATCATCTTCGAGATGCAACGCCTCTTTCAGCTGCTTCGGCGTCCACGTGCGGTCATTATATTTGCTCAGATGTAGCAGAATCTGTTTGCCAGACCTTTCGTTGATACGTTTGACAGTATCCTGAATATACTCATACCATGTATCCGCCAATTCTGACGTTGGCGTTTGAACTTCATAGTCCACCGTTGCCGTCACGCCTTTGGGCTTGGTTAAATCTTTTTCAGGGCAATCGCTTTGAATGACACAGGAAATAAAGAAAGGATCATAGCCACAAAGGTCGTTGATATTATAGGCTGTGTCATTGGAGATTGGGACTTTATAGACCTCAGCATATTTGTACACCGCGTCCAACCCCTCGTCCTCTTCTAAATAGGGAGAAATAAAGCGACGGCTGAGTCGCCCTGCTCTGAGATGGCGACGCATGATATCTTTCATCGGGGTGCCCTCTGGACCAACATAGGAGCCAGCCACGAGCATGGGGCGATCTTGGACTCGGAGACATGGTGATAGCTGCCCGGCATGGTTGTATTTGGGGAAGTTTCAGTTGCCTCATCCATGTAAATATTGGTTGAGAGATACTGAAACTCATCGATCATCACCAAAATACGTTCATTACGGACATCTACGGTGCGATGGGGTGCATGATAGGCTGTTTCCCACATCAAGCCAGATCGTCCGCGTTCTTCATTCATAAGCATTGACTGCGCTTGGCGAATCATGGGGGATAGATTGTGGGTTTTGCCATACGTCAAAATATCCTGTAACTCAAGCGGATCATTTCGGACCAATTCTAGGTCTCTTTCGCGGAAAGAGATATACTGCGTAGCAAACGTGCGGTAATAGAGCGAGGCAAAATCCTGATGCCAAATCCTTGATTCGGGAATGCTGATATAAAAGGGAATCACCATCTCATTGGCGGACCAAAGCTCGTTAAAGATACGTTGCAGGATGGCTGTTTTGCCACTTTTGCGGCGCCCTAATAAGGCGCGCTACTTTGACAGCCTGTCAGGAATGCGGGCAATCCATTCGTGTAATTCCTTAAACTCTTTTTCACGGCCAACGAGTAATGACGGAGCACCGATTCTTTCTGCTAATGGATATTGTAACTGCATAAACGACCTCTCAATCTGACATCAACTGCTATCATTTCATTTGTCAATAACTCGTCTGATAATTGACCTTACTAAACTGTTCCAACTGCCCCATCATCAACACTTGCCAATCCGGTGCAATCTCAATTGTACTACCTGAACAATGAATAGTGATGTGGGCATCATGCAATTCAATCCGCAGGGGCGTACCATGTTGTGAATAAACACAACATGGTACGCCCCTATTTTTTGTTCAGCATCCACATATCAACAGATCGCAGCGTCGCATTGCATTGACGAAAATAGTACTTTTGCATGAATCACCTGTTTGTAACCCCCCATTCTTAATCGTTGTCTCTGACAAGAAAACAAATGACTTACGCAATTATACCACATGAG
>JBCCFC010000302.1:0-11598 GCA_039029935.1 Chloroflexota bacterium | reverse complement strand
GAAACTGAGTTTGATTTTATCAATCGTACCCTCTATCTGGATACGGAGTGGCAGCACTACAGCGTTGATGTCACCATCCCATCGGGCCTAGATTCACGCCGTGTCTACAGTGACAGCGAGTATCATCCGCTTCTGGGTCTGCTCTTTTCGGTCATGAATGGGGGACAGGCTGTGTGGCTGGATGATGTCTCGCTCCACCGCACGGACCACACCAACCCCACTGCGTTTAGTGATACCTTGGTCGAACTGTACAAGGAGCTACAGCCGGGCATCCTGCGCAATTGGGGCAACCAATTTGGCAGCACACTGGATATCCAGTTGGCCGAACCTTGGGCACGGGGAACCCAATATTATAAGCCGACGCGACGTAGCCCTTACTATTACACCTATTCGCTGCATGAATTTTTAGAGCTTTGTCTCGAAGTGGGGGCCGAGCCTTGGTATGTGATTCCACCCACCTTTAGTCCCGAAGAACTGCTGGCATTAATGGACTATCTGAGTGCCCCTGCTGATGGCAATACACCCTATGCGGACCAACGCGCCGCACAGGGACAGGTTGCGCCTTGGACCGATATATTCCCCACGATTCATCTGGAGTATGGCAATGAACTCTGGGGCAAGGCATCGGGCAGCGACCCCTTCTATGGCGCATCCATCATGGGACCAGCACGTCTTGGCCCTGTGGCGCATGACCGACTGGATATCCTCAGAAGCAGCCCCCATTATCAAGCCGACCGCATGAACCTGATCATCGGTGGGTTGGCGAGTTCCGCGACCGTGCAGACCTATGTGGAGCTTGGCAGTAATCGCCACGATATGCTTGGCTTTGCGCCTTACTTTGGTGTATTGGACCAATATGGCAGCGACGCCGACATCTATTACCCGCTTTTTGCACGCGCCTTCCAAGATGTGACGACGGGCAAGATGCGCGAACACGCGGTCATTTTGGATGGGGCTGGCAAAGAGACGCAGATGGCGATCTATGAGCTAAATTTCCATACCAACAGCGGAGATGCGCCGATTGATATTCGCAATGATTTCGTCTCCGGATTGGGCGGAGGAATTGCCCTACCGCTCTACATGCTCACCTATCTGCGTGAATTTGAAATGCGTGACCAGACGGCCTTTACCACCCTGGGATACTCTGGAAAAGTGAAGCAGTCCGAGAATGATGACTTTTCTGATGAAGACCTTGGCAATCAGGAAGAGGTTCAAGCCGAGTATGTGCGGATTTGGGGCATGTTGCGTGACTTGGAGGCGACGGGGCGCAAACGCCCGACATGGCTGGGGGTGGAGTTGATCAACAAGGCGTTGCAGGGGGATATGCTGCCGACCACACAGCGCGGTGTCAACCCGACATGGACGCAGACACCCATCAATGGCATCAACTCGGAGATGGATGTGCCTTTTGTCAATTCGTTTGCCTTTCAGGATGGCGACAACTATAGCGTGGTCCTCTTCAATCTGCATCTGGATGAGGCGCAAGAAGTGGAAATCCACTTGCCCACAGTGCCCAATGCGACGGCCACGCGTCACCAACTGACGGCTGATTCGATTCATGCCGACAACGAGGACGATGAGCAGGTCTGGATTGAGACATGGCCGCTGACCGACTTTGCCAATGGCTACATCGTGCAACTGCCACCGCACTCGGTCAATGTCATCACATGGCAACATCAGCCTGCCGTCCCCGCCCTGACACCGACGCCCACATCCATCCCGACAGCGACCGCCACCGTTACGCCTGTCCCCACATCCACACCTGATGCCAGCGCCAGCATGTCCATCATCCGCATCGACAATCAGGTGGTACGGGCAGAAGTCAAGCGTATGGGGCTGAACTTGGGGGCGCGCAAAGTGTGGGGAGCATCGCAATTCTTGAAAAACCTGATCTCCAATCCGGGACTGGAAGCGGGCGTCTTTAACAGTGTGGTCCATGCAGCAGAAGGCTCTGGCGGTAACCGCTTTGTGCAGGATTTCTGGAACACCGTTTGGAACGACGACGATCTTTGGATCGGTCAGCCCGAAGATTTCTGGGATGGGGCTGAGTTTGAGTTTGTCTATGGCCCGGCCACTGGATGCCGTGGCACTGTCACCGATTTTACGCACGAAGATGGCAAGTATGTCTTTAATCTCGACCGTGATTGTGGGACCATCAACCAGTGGGATTTCATGTTTGTGCGTCAGCAGAATGTTCAGGGGTTGGCAAACACCTTTCATGGCGAACATTATCAAGCGGATACGACAACCACACGTCCGGGTAGTCCGGGGCAACAGTCGCTTTATCTGCAACATGGGTTGACGGATAATGGTGTCAATGAGCATGGAACCTTTGCGGTTTGGCTTGATAGCTATTGGCGTGATGGCGACCGCACGGCGGGCAAGATGATGCCGTTCAAGGGCAACTGGCATGTCGAGTTTTGGGCCAAGGGCAAGGATGAGGGCGATGAGTTGCGTTTCCGCTTCTATCGTGAACACGAATTCCACTTTATCTATCGCACCATTGAGCTGACCACCGAGTGGCAAAAATATGAGTTTGATGTTTATATTCCACCACATCTTGACCCCATTGAGGGCTATGCATTGGATGACTATCACACGTTGATCGGTGTTGTCTTCACCGCTGTGACCGAGGATGACCAAATTTGGTTGGATGACCTTGCGCTCTACAGCACCGACCATGCCAACGAGACCGCCTTTACAGACAATTTTGTGGATCGCATTCGTGAACTGAATCCGGGCATTCTGCGCAATTGGGGCAGTCAACTGGGGAGTACACTTGATGCACAGTTGGCAGCCGAATGGGCGCGCAGTCCCAATAACATGGACCCTGCCAGCCGCACACCCTATCAGTACAATTTCTCAATCCACGAATTCCTCGAACTCTGTCAAGAAATCGGCGCAGAGCCTTGGACCGTCTTCCCACCAACATTGACCGAAACCGAACTCCACAACTTGGTCGCCTATCTGAGCGCGCCCGTGGGCGAACACCCCTATGCCGATATCCGCGCCAGCTTGGGGCAACCCAGACCTTGGACTGACATCTTCCCCACCATCCATCTTGAATATGGCAACGAATTGTGGGGCGCAGCATCGGGCAGCGACCCATTTATGGGGGCATCGCATCTGGGGTCTCTGCGACTGGCGACCGTTGCCACTGACCGACTCGCTCTGCTCAAAGCCAGCCCGTACTATGATGCAACCAAACTCAACCTGATTGTCGGTGGGCAAGAGGGTTCATTGGGTGCGCAACAGAATATTGAGCAATACAGCGATCAGCACGATACGGTTGGTCTTGCGCCCTACATTGCACGCTCGCTGGATGTTTATGGCAACGACAACGACATCTTTGGCCCGCTTTTTGCCCGTGCCATTCAGGACGTAACTACTGGCAATATGAAGGGCAGTGCGGATATTGCTGCACCGAACAACACGGCTCTGTCAATCTATGAGTTGGGTCTACATACGACGGAAGGCGACGCCCCCATCGACATCCGCAACGATTTTGTGACCAGTCTTGGCAGTGGCTTGGCCCTGCCCTTCTACATGCTCACCTATCTGCAAGAATTGGGTGTCCGTGATCAAGCGGCCTTTACGGCGGCAGGCTACTCCTATCATATGAATGACAAAGATGAATATGTCCGTCTCTGGGGCCTCCTGCGTGATCTGGAACAAACCGGACGCAAACGCCCCATGTGGCTCGGTGTGGAAGCCATCAACCGCGCCATCCAAGGTAATCTGCTGACCACAACCCACAGCGGTGATAATCCAACATGGACCCAATCAGCCATCAATGGCATCGACGCTGAGATGACTGTACCCGAAATTCACTCATTTGCCTTCCAAGAGGGCGAGCAGATGGGGTTGGCCCTGTTCAACTTTAGCCTCGACCAGAATCAGCTTGTGCAACTAGAACTGCCGTCCATCCCCAATGCTGCCGTGACCATGCATCAACTGGCCTCTGACAGTATTCGTGATGATAACGAGGATGCCGAAAATGTGCGTATTCAAACATGGACGCGTAATGACTTTGCGCAGAATTATACATTGCAGCTACCTCGACATTCACTGACTGTGCTGACATGGACCGAAGCACCATCCCTGCCAACGCCAACTGTGACGGCAACCGCGACATCAACAGAAACGGCAACATCAACGGTTACGCCTGTCTCAACAGCAACATCAACGGCAACCGCAACGCCGCACCCAACATCGACAGCAACCTCTGTAACCGTGAATCCTCAGCCGCCAGCATCCACCGCCACGTCAATTCCATCAGCCACCATGACCAATACGCCGACGATGACGCCAAGCATGACGCCCACTGCGACTTCAACGGCTACGTCAACAGCCACATCAACGGTGACATCAATACCGACTGAGACACCAGCAGAGACGGTTACGGCAATCGTAGCTGTCACTGCATCAGCGACATCGACATCAACGATTGAAGTCGTGACACCCATTACATCGCCAACCGTTGATATAATTCCGCCCACCACATCACCAACATCTACCCCTACCAACACGCCAACAAATCAGTCTGCTTCAATAATACCCACCGCCACATCCAATCAGACATCTGCAGCGACATCTACCAACGCTCAACTGCAGGCTGATAGCACGCCCGCCAACACCTCAACCGCCACATCAGTATCCGAATCGGAATTGGCCTCATCTGAACCTGAGCTAACCATGACGCCGATTGCAACATCGACGACTTCCGTTTCAAACAACCTACCATCACCGTCACCAACTGCGATATCCACCAGCACATCAACGTTGACACCTACCCTTATCCCATCACCTACACCGACCACCGACCCACCGAATACCGACCCACCGAATACCGACCCACCGACCATCGACCCACCGAATACCGACCCACCAACCACTACCCCATCACCTATACCGACCAACAGCCCACCTTTTGCGGAAAACGATACTGTTGAGACCGACGAAGATAGCACCATTCTCTTTACTATTCTTGACAATGACACTGACCCCGATGGTGATCCAATCCAGCTTGCAGCCATTATGCAACCACCGCGTCATGGACAAGTTGAGTTGCATGAGGAGAATACGCTCACCTATACAGCCAATGAGAACTACGCTGGTGCAGACCACTTCCTCTATAGCATCGCTGATGGACAAGGCGGCGAGAGTAGTGCCACTGTCCACATCACCATCCACCCCATCGATGACCCCCCTGAAGCTGTGCCCGATGCTGTCCTCGCTGAGCAGGATACACCCATCCAGATTAACCCGCTTGACAATGATGTAGACCCCGACAATCCTGATGAACCGCAAGACCTCGAAATCATTGCAGTCGGTCAACCGCGATATGGTAACGTGATAATGGGTGGTGATGGCGGCATTCAGTATGAACCGCCACCGGGATTTACTGGTATGGACACATTTACGTACACGGTGGGTACTGCACCAGAAACCGAGTCTCTTCGGAGAAACTCGGTTTCTGAACCAGCCTCTGATACCACCATGCAAGCCGTTGACCAAGTGACCATCATCATTGGGGCAGACCAAGCACTCGTCACCGCAAACGCTGATGTTATCACCACCGATGAAGATACAGCCGTTACCGTCGATGTAGTTGCCAACGACATGAGTACACAATCGCTGAATATCGTCGGCGTCACACGCGGTCGGGGTAGCGTTCGAGTTGTGTCGGGCAACCAACTCCGCTATACCCCACTCGCCGATGAAAACACCAGCACTAATGGCGTTGACACCTTCACCTACATCGTCTCCGACGGCGATATGGGGGCTGCAACTGGCACTGTTACCATGACGATTGCGGCCGTCAACGATACCCCACTTGCCGTTGATGACATGATTGATGCAACAGCGGGCATCCCTGTGAGCATCGATGTACTGACGAATGATAGCGATGTGGATGGTGATGGACTGCGTGTGGTGGCTGTTGGTGCAGCCAATGCAGGTGTGGCGTGGGTGATGGATGATGGGCGTGTTGGCTATGTGGCTGACCGTGATGCTAGTGGGCGTGATGGGTTTGTGTATACAGTGGCAGATGATGCTGGGGTGGAGTCGATAGCTCGCGTGGAGATGTTGGTAGAGGAGGTGTATTGGCTGTATTTGCCGTTGATTGGGCGGTAGCTAGGTGGTCACAATAACGGGTATCAACTTAAGACGGGACAGTTGAGATGACGGTAAGAATAATTGATTTGACGATGTCTCAATTGGATAGTATCCAGATAAGAGTGCAATCATGATAATCTCAGGAAATATAACATTTTATCCGTCTTCATTGCATAAAGATTCTCAAAATATTCTATGCTGAGATGGTAGAAATTGTAACATTTGTCATCTTGCCACACGAACGGATAAAATGTCAACACTTACACCAAATATACCCTGTCCTGCCTTAAGTTGATACCCTTAATTACATACTCATTGGATTTTATTCATCCAGTATGCTTGTTCATATAAGGTAAAACAATTCTTAAGGCTCTTTAAATCATCATCCTTGTCCACATCTTCTGGCACGGAGACACAAGCGAGTGTGGGGAATAGTGTGGGACAATGCAGTTGGCGTTTTGTCTGGACTGCGGTACAATTTGACACGATTGGCCGAACCTTTATCATCACACAATCGTGACTAGACAGGATTGAACTGAATGTGTGCCGTTGACCAAGCAAAGCAACAACCGAGACCGGATGATCCTCGTACAGCCCAACAGGGCGACCAAATCACTGTTGGCGATATGCAAGAGAGTCAGGCGCTTGCTGTTGGCAAAAAGATTGACTTTCAATACACAGTGAATAACACGTACCAAGGTGTGACCCCACCGCTGGGCGAGATGTTGTTTGACGATTGGCGGCCCTTTCATAAACAGCTATACACCACATGCGCTCGGCTCTATGAACGAGAGGATGAGGCGCGCCGTGTTTCTCGGGACGCATTCATTGAGACGACGCTCATTGTATGGACGGGGAGTGCGCAAACCTTCTGGTCGGCGGTGATTCATGCGGCAGAAAAACAGGGCAAGGTGGATGCGCTGATGGCGGTTGTGGCACGCGACTATAACACCAATCTGCGTTGGCAAGAGGTGATGCGGGCGCGCAAGGGTGATACGTTGATCACCGAACTCTGTCGCATCATTCACGACGCACATATCAGTGAAACACACCTCGCAAAACTCTATCGCCAGAGCCTCTCCAAAAGCGTCTATCAGGATATGCCGTTTTCAGCACAATCCGTGTTTTCATCGCTCTTTGTCCTCGCCGATACACGCTGGCATCCCTATGGATATGGCTTTGGTCTCTGTCTCTTTGCGTACATGGCGGGCAAATACTGTCGGATGCCGCCTATTTTGAGCAGTGGATTGAGCAAGCGATTGATGAAATGGGTTGGGACTTTGGCAAAGATGATATCCACAAGGAGGCCGATGTACAGCGGGGTAGTGGGCAGCAAGGTGGTAATGAGCAGAGCCAGGCCATGCAGGATATCCATCGTATTATCGTGCAGGTGCAGATTGATGACGCCCTCAACACAGGTAATATCAATACTGGCAATATCACCATTGACCTCTTTGAACGCAACGGGCAAGACCCACAGGCAAGTATCGCCCGCATTGGACCACGCAATACCAAAACCAACATCCATGAACTACCCGACAAAGTGCGGCAGCTACTACATGACCATGTACGGGGCGCAGGCTTGATTGAGTTACTGTTGCCCAAGAAGTTGATGCAACACAATTTTGAGTTTACCGAGCAAAAGCTGGATAGCCTTGTGGTTGAGCATATGGTCATCCGCCGCTTTGCCGAACGCCAGTCGATCCATGCGGAGATCACGCGCAAGGGGGCTGTGTCTGTGCAAAAACAAAAGATGATGGAGTTTTGGCATGAACGCTGGGCCATGTTGACCGAGCAACATAATTGTCAAGTCCATCCCTTTCATCATCCGGTTACAGGCAAAGCCCTCTTGACAATAGAGAAGGTGCGTCTACGCTTGAAATCACGCGGGTTGGGTCGATTGGTCTGCTGTACGGTCTGCAAACAACAGCCCGCCGAGTCCTTGTCCGCATTGCTCGACCAGCATCTGGAGTCAGGCATCCCCATCATGATTTGGCCGGGTAAGGACCACAACATTGGTGGCAAAGATATCAAGGGCGTTGTGCAGAAATCTGTGCATGATCTGCCCCATGCCGTGCATCACCTACAGAACAAATATCTGCTCAAAAAAGGGACACGCAACCTCTTTTTGATCTATGACAATCCAAATCAAATGCTAACCATTGCGATAGCAGACGATGAGCTCTCATTACTGGAGGCATTCCGCACATGATTACAGAACAAAACAAACATTGGTTTGTCTTTGGGCATGAACAACCCAAGACACAGTTAGCCAAAGTCCTTGAAAAAGGCGCACCCCCTTGGCGAAATTTTGCTGACACAACACGCCACACGGCCTATGAATTTCAAATTGACGAAGAGGCCGAGCAGACCATCAACGCCGCCATCTACCTACGCCGACCGCTGTTGGTGACGGGCGACCCGGGGACAGGTAAGTCAAGCTTGGCCTATGCCATCACCGCCGAGTTGGGGCTGGGCGATGTGCTGGTCTGGCCGATTACCTCGCGCTCGACCCTGACCGACGCGCTCTATCGCTATGATGCCATTGGGCGGCTACAGGAGGCCAATCTGGGGCAGCGACTACATCCACAATCAGAACCAAAACCTGAACCACAATCTGAGGAGAGGCAAGCGAAACCCATCCCACCGATTGAAAAGTATCTGACGTTAGGCCCACTGGGGACGGCGTTGGCCGACAGCTCTGAATGGCCGCGTGTGTTGTTGATTGACGAGATTGACAAATGCGATATCGACTTGCCCAACGATCTGCTGCATATCTTTGAGGAGGGCGAGTTTGAAATTCCAGAGCTATCTAGGTTGGTTGATGATGGGGGAGATACAGGCGATAATAGCAGCGAGCATCAAACGTTTGCCATCCGCAAATATCAGGCCAAGGAGGCGATTCCCGTGCAGGATGGTGTGGTCCGTTGTCACCATTTCCCCATTGTGATCATGACCAGCAACAATGAGCGTGAATTCCCCGCTCCGTTTCTGCGTCGCTGTCTACATCTGCCGCTCAAACGCCCCGATGAGCAGCGATTGGCCGACATTGTGGCCGCGCACTTTGACTATGACACACCCTACCTGCAAACCTTTATTGCCGACGTGATGGAGAAAGAGCGCAAGGGCGAGTTGGTGGCAACCGACCAGTTGATGAACGCCATCCATCTGGCGCGGCAAATTGTGCTGTCCCACCGCGATACAAACGCAGGGGCAAATGCACAGGAGACACGTCTCACGCTTGAGGAAGAGGCAATGGTCATGAAAACGGTTATGAGTTCGATTCGCAGGATTTATCATTCACAATGAGTGACATCAACGCACCTAGCAACAGAAATCAAACGGTTGCCCCTGCCGCCCAGCCTGCGACCAGCGACATCGTGCGTATCAAAAACCGTGCGCTGGAGGTGGAGGAGGTGGCCGACCTGATTTGGCTGGCCGCACAGATTTCCCAAGCAACGCCAGCCGACCAGCGTCGCCCATCCACCGAACCATCGTCATCATCGCCTGCGTCCTCTAGCACGGCTACACAAGAGAGTATGGACAATCGTGCGCGTGATGATGCCTCGACAGACAAACCCGCATCCACTTCACCCGCGTCATCATCAACAACACAGCCGCAGGAAACCAAGCCGACCAACCCCTTGGCGTCCATGCATATCCCGTCATCCGGTGGTGCAGCGGGAGCAGGCCACCGTCACCCCTTTCTAGCGGCCACGGCGACAGCATTGCCCCATCCGCTTGCATTGGCGCGCAGTCTTCGCCCCCTCAAACAAACGGCGGCGGCTCTTCTCCAAACCGAGCTTGATGAACGCGTGTCGGCTGAAACCTCCGCAGAGACCAACACGCCGACCTTGGTGATGCGTCCACAAAAACGCCGTTGGCTGGATATCGCACTGGTCATCGACCACGCCCCGACCATGACCGTGTGGCATCGCACCATTGCCGAGTTTGTCACGTTGCTACGACAGTTGGGGGCGTTTCGTGATATCAAAACCTATGGATTTCGCCCAACCTACACTATTCCAACCCACACTGCCCCAACTCACACTGTCACAGCCCAACCAGCACAGGTATCATTATCAGAGGCAGACCTGATGCTTTACCCGATAACCGGGGCAGCACAGGAGAGCCGCTATCCGATCCACCCCCGTACCCTGATCGACCCACAGGGTGAGCGCATAATTCTTGTGGTCACGGACACAAGCAGCGATGTCTGGAACGGGGACACCATCCTCGAATGGATCGATGACTGGTCATACCATTGCCCTGTCACCCTGCTGCACCTTCTGCCACACAGCATGTGGGCTGAAACCCAACTGGCGCATGAACTCGATGTCACTCTGAGTAGCAGCCAGCGTGGTGTCGCCAATGACCGTTTTCAGGTGACACAGTGGCCTTGGTATTGGGATGAGAGTCACCTACAAGCGTCTGGCAAATATGCCCACCATGACTTCACCAACCCCATTCCCGTCATCACACTGGAACCCCACTCACTCGGTGCATGGGCTAACCTAATCGCGGGCAACCCACAATCGCGTGTCTTTGGCTACATGTTTGAACGCAAGCCCACAGGTGAGCCTAGTAGCCAATATAGTAGCCAACACAGCAGCCAAAATGTGGAGGACAACCATTCGCATGAAGCCACCGTAGCAGCACCTGACACGGAACGCCCCTCCATGCACACTTTCCTGCGCAACCTGCTCAAACCCCAACAGCGATTCTCGTCCGAACAGGCCGAGCAACTGTTCAACTACCACTGGCGCATCCTCTCCAGCGGGGCACGCAAACTTGCCAGCTACCTCGCCGCCGTCCCCATCACCCTCGACATCATCCGCATTGTCCAATACCAGATCATGGGCGCAGAGGCCCAACAACTCCACATCGCCGAATTGATGCACAGCGGCATCTTCTGCCAACTCACCCCACCCGACACCCGCCAAAATCCCGATGAAATTCTCTACGACTTTTATGGTAACACCGAAGTGCGTCAACGATGGCGCGAGACGGCTCTGCGTACAGGGCTGATTGACGTGTTTCATGAGATTGCGGATTATGTGAGTGCCAATGCTGGAAAGGGGCGTGGGTTTCAGGCGTTTTTGGCTGGCGATGTGGTTGAGGGTGAGCATGAGTTGGGGGAATTGGGGGAGGTTTTTGCGGAGATTTCGGTTGGGGTTTTGCAAGCTCTAGGCTGGAATTACTCTGAATTGTCAAAAAAAATAGAGGCAAGAATTTTAGCTTACACGCTTGCACAAGAGCCTAATGAATATGAAGGGGATAATGAATTTGACAAATTATCGTTTATAGATGGGTTAGATAATTCTGAACACAAAAAATGGAAAATTTTTGACTGGACAAACGCAGAGAATCGTTACCGACAGCAAATTATTTCGTATTATCAGCGAGTTCCTGTAATTGGTCATGGCGAAATGCTCTTAGATGACATATTTACTGATGTTTACATTCTTGACAGACCGTTAG